>JAJZYL010000062.1 GCA_021798095.1 archaeon
TTTCGGACCAATCACTGCATGGGGATTTTCATGCACGACTTTCTCATGTTTCCACAGGAGTAGTTTCGTGCCTGAATCTTAATGCCATTGCGATATATACATAGGTTTCGCATTCATCCTACGGCTTTTCTGCTTAAATAATCGTAAGGTAAGCCTGCTAGCTTTGATAAGGGCGCATCAAGCCAGTTCAGCCAAATTCGTCAAGGGTCATGCTCTTGGAATCAAATTTTGTGCCGAGCCCCCGGTATATTGTGCCTGCGGCCTCCAGCAGGAGCGTCCTATACCGATCGGCGTCGTATCCGCCCTTTTCAGCCAGTTCAATGGGCTTCACCCTTTCGTGCGGGTCGGCGCTATCGCCGTTTACATAAATAAAGCTTATCTCATCGCCGATCTCCCTTCCAAGGCTAGACAGTTGCGCCGCTGCAACGCGCTGGGCGGTGTTGTGTACGTATGCCGAAAGCCTCTTCTTCAATCTCCTCTTGATGGCCAGAGATTCCACCGGCAAATCACCGCCCCCGATCATCCTTAGGTTACTTTCGATGAACCTCAGGCCATCGCGCATGCCGGCGCCGTATATATCGCCCAGTGCGCTACGGTCAAGGATCAGGGCCACGAGCCCCTCCTGGAATTTCCTTATGAATAGGGGGACGTCAGACCTCCTCAATTCTATCCCCCTTGCTACCACTTCCCCATCCGTGGTGACGCCGAAGTACTTCTTAAGGGCTGAAGTGTTTTCATCGGACTTGAGAGGTAGAAACGACAGAAACCTGAAATGGTTATCCAGGGACATGGGCAGCCCGGTTTCCGCCGCTATGGTCGCGGCAAGCGTTTCATAATCCTCCCTCTTTGCGCCGTCCCTCTTTACAAAGAGGGAATCGACGTCGCCGTAAACTATGGTGAAATCGTGTGACTCGGCGATGCCCTTTGCCCTTATGATGGCCTCCCTGGACATCCTGTTTATCTCTTCGAACGTAACTATGTTGCCGAACCTGTTGCTGGCGCAGCCGGCTATGCCATACTGGCTTACAAGTATATACTTGAGCGTGCTTATCCTTTCTTCACAGTAAATGCGCTCCGGGCTGCCCCTTCGGAGCGATCTTTTCATACCCTTGAACAACAGCCTCCTGCTCAGCCATGGGCCCATCACCGTGGGGATGAGCCGGAACAAATCATCAGATTCAGGCTCATAGCTAAGCCCTCCCTTCATTATCAGGCTGGGGTACTGGGAGTCGAAGTCCAGCGACGCCACGTTTTCATGCAAACCGTGGAGCGGGGTGAAGGTTACGCCGCCTCTGTCCCTTTCTAGGAGGCTCATCAGGCTTCTGGCATATTCAAAGTACCCCTCCTCCGGTATAGCGTAGCCCCTGCTCATCAGTTCAAAGCAGTTCCTAGAATCTATGCTCTTGTTGCTCAGCCACCTGGTAGCGAGGCCCATGGGCACAAAGGAGAACCTTGTCCTTTCGACGAGGCCGGCCGTCCCCCATTCGTCCGCGCTGAATCCATATAACACGCCGCCCAGTACCACCCGGCCCGCGATGGACCCCTGTTCCCTGAGCTGGGCGCCATCAGCGGAGCACCTGCCAAGCTTTAAGAGCTGCCGGTCCACCTTAAATTCATCCCTGCGGCTGTTGAAGATAATCAGATCGGGATCGGCGTCCGCCACCAGTTCAGCGAAGGAGGCGAGGGCCGCTTCTCTGTCGCCGCTGAACCTTTTCTCCACCCCGGCCGCTCTGGCATACATCTCCATATCCCGCCCTTCAACGTGAATGCCCTTCACGACCAGGGTCCTGAACTGCGGCGGCGCTAACTCGTCATGGTCGTCCAGCTTCCGCATCGATAACAGCCGGCCATCGCGGTATTCCACGGATACCTTGGAAGTAGGCTCTACCTTCAGCTTTGTGAAGAGATAGCGCTGTACGTCCAGCAGGTCCGAATCGTACAACCCCCTGACGAGCCTGCTCCGCCTTAACCCATTCAGTATTCCCTTAAACAAATGCGGTGGAGCCTCCACCCTTAGAAGCCGCTTCCTTGCAGAGCTGCCCAGTGCCGTGCTCTTGGCCTCCACCTCAACGGTGCATCCGGCTTCGGTCAGCATATACAGGAGCCCTTGCTCAGCGGCCCGGTCCACCGGTTCTACATAGAGGAACGGCCTGTAGCTGTCGATAAGCCTTAGCGTTTCACCTTCGATGGTCCTGATCCATATTACCGCCCTTTCACCATCGACATATACGTCCAGCAACCAGCCGTTAACCGGATTCAATTGGCCTGACTTTTTCCAGCGCGTGGAGCCTTTCTTGCAGTTCGAGCAGCTGCCTCCTAAGATCGTCTATCTCAGCCCGGTTATGAACGTTAGCGGTAAGATTTAGCGAATCAACGATGGTGGCCATCTCGGAATTGGTCATGGCCGCGTGCTCCAGGTCCCAGGCCTCGGCCACTAGTTCTTCAAACGCCCTCCTGTCGCTGGAGTTCCTCAGGAGCTGCACATATCCCCTCCTTAACCTGCCCAGGACGTCCTTGTATTCCTCCCGGAACGCGGGGGTTACCCTTCCCATCCCGTCACCCCTGCCATCCGTCCAGCTGAGCATAGTCCCCAGGGATGACCAGGGCGCTGCTGGGCGTCCTCTTCGAATGATGCTTGACGAGCTCGGCCTGGACCATATCGGGGCCAACCTCGCGGAAGGCCACCATCACTCCCGCCGTATGCAGCATCATCGTGGTGGATACAGCGGGCCTTTCACCCACCCGGCAGTCCACAGTTATAACCATGGGGATCCCGTGTGCCGTGCATGCGCGTTTTAGGAGCGATAGGGAAAGGTCGACGTTCCCCACCCTCCGGTGGAGCCGGCCTCCAAGGAACATGGAAAGCCTGTGAACCAGCACCAGACTGGTGGAGCCGGCCTCTCGCTCTATCATCTCGGCCAGCGCCCTGGCCGCGTATGGCTGCCTTAACTCGTTATATGCGGCGGAAAAGTACACGTTCCTGAATACCATGAACGGATCCATGCCGATGGCCTTAGCATAACGTGCCAGTTTATCGAGGTCTACAAACGTCTTGTCCGAATAGTAATCCGTGTTATTCATGTAGGCCACCCTTCCCAGTGCGCTGCCCCTTACGAGGAGGCCGTGTATCATGTCATCCACGAACCTCTGGCTACCGTAGAACAGGTAAATCTGGCCCTTCGCCAACCCCCCATCCCCGATCAGCTTGTCCAGCTCAGGATAACCGGTTGAAATAACGCCGTCATTCCCCAATAGCTCTGAAGCTTTAACCATTGAAACTGCTAGCGCTGGGTTCAGCCCGTAACCTCCCCACGTCGCTTCCTCATTCATAGCCTTTCCAGCTTCTTCCGGGTTTTCTGCTGGGGGCCGGCCTACCGACATCGCCATCGGCCCTTGGTCAGCGGACGTTTGACGACTTCCTGCCGATCATGTTTATGACCCTGTACACCTCCGGTATAGCGTAGGCAAACCCCACGTGGACGCAGTCGTTTGAGTTGTCCAGATCACAAACAAGTTCGCCGTTCCTGACCTTCACTTCGACTATCCGGTCGAGCTTGGCGTCCCTCAGGGTGACGCCGTCCTCGGTCATGCCCACCTCTGATAGGAACGGGGCCTTGCTGGAGAGCACCCTGTCCGCCTCGATCACGTGCCAGATCAGGTCATTGACGAACCCCGAGAACGTGTTTATTCCAGCGTCCAATAGCGGGTGCTTCTTCCTTTCATAGATCGCCCTTAATTCATCTGCATATTCCTGCCGCAGCATAAAATTTGACCAACCCTTTTGTGGCATGTCATTACCGTCGTCAAACCAGTTAATAAATTATACTGTATAAACAGTAAATCCTAAACATCTGATCCCATAACCGGGCCAATACGTTTTGCAAGGATCCCTCATGCCTAAGCTGAGGAGGGCATGCCGGAGTTCAACCTTGATGGCTGATGATCCCCGTCCATCCCCCATCCGCCCCTTTGCCCTGGGCCAAAATACAGCTATCAAAACCATATCGATGACAAGCAGGGCAAGTACTGCCGCCACAGACCAACCCGGCGCCTCGGGCCCTAATCCAAGCGAGCTTACAAGATAATAGAAGGTTAGGAAGGCGGCGGCTACCGAGCCCAGGGCCACTAGAACCAGGAAGATAAATAACATCCCTTTACTGCTAAGCCACGTCCTCGAACTCAACTCATCTGCACCTGCGCACAGATGTTTTACGGGGCGGTTTTAATCCTTAGCGTATTGTAGGGAAAGCTGGGGGTTTGGAGGGAGCTGTAAAGCTCAGGCCTCGGGGGAAGAGGTGCGCGGGCCTCCTTCATTTTCTGCCTGCGAGGCCGTAGGGGCTAGCACTCAGGGAAGCTCACGCCCCTTGCTTGGCATGTAGGGATGCCGCCTGTTATCGTCCCATTCGCTGAGCGCCGTCAGCAACGAGCCCTTTTCCTCAGCTATTCAACTTAGGATAAAATCTGCAATTTGTGTCAGGTTCTTTACCTTTATGACGTTGTTCATTTTAATATCTATTTTATGCCCGTTGGCCAAAAGGAACCCAGTTCTTGTCACCTTAAACATGCTACCGTCATATTCCGTATCGCCAACAGAAAAACTTTCATGAGGATCTAGCCCGTTTTCTTTAAGATACTTCAGCACAATCTGGTCCTTCCTTAGCGGTTCAACCGGCACCTCCCCCTCGCCTGTAAGGCAGTAATTTCTGTCGGTCTTGAGACGGTTGCAGTATATATTACCTATTCCAAGTTCCTCAGCTACCTTTTTTGCAAATACATCGAGCCCTGCTGTAACCATCACTGGAACTATATTGTTTGAAATTATTTTATTCATAAGGGTTTTTGCGCCTTCCTTAACTGAAATTAAATCCGCCATGTCCTCTATCTCCCTAAGGCTTACCCTTCCCCTTACTGAAATCCAGCTTCCAACGTCCATCTTCATTAATCTATGGTAGGAGATCTTTCCCATAAGGTACCTATCCAGCCAGCCTGAATCCTTACATCCAAGCCTTCTATAAATCAGCTCCCACGTATTCTCATTGATTAGAGTTCCATCCATATCGAAGAAACCCACACGGTATTGCACGGGCATACTAAAAGCCTGATTGAATTTGATCCATTAATTAATGTTTCTAAAGGCCCCCGTGCTGCTTCTGGCAGCCGTGGCCATGAGCCCTATAAGAGGGAAGCCTATTTACCAGAACGGCGGGTCGGTTAACCGGCAGGCATCGGATGTGACATCCGACCATAAGCAATTTAGCGCTACCCAGTGACATCTGGGCTCATGCGGCCGGCATCGATGGCTTCCTGTTTTCATATATGGACAGCCGATGCGCCAAACGCAGGAGGCCATGCCCACAGGGCCGGTGCCTGGCCCATTTGAATCAGCACAGGATAATGTTAAACGGCTCAATTGCATTTTATCTCTATATATAATATAGAGATAACTATATAGTATAGAGAATAAGTATATATATCTAGCGGAGCGGATTTGATGACAGGTGATTAAGAATTGAGCGATGGTTCTGATAGTCGAAGGCTCATATTAAATAAGCTAAATACGGCTAATACGGCCGGCTTTCATTACAAAACCTGGATAATGTCCGGCATGGGCTTCTTTACGGACGCGTACGACCTTTTCATAATAGGCGCGGTCCTTACTTTACTGCCCCTGGCTGGATGGGGCGCACTGACCGCATTACAGACTTCTCTCCTGGCCTCCACCGCATTGATAGCGGCCGTCCTGGGCGCACTGGTGTTTGGCAGGCTGCTGGACCATCTGGGCCGCAAGGCAGTTTATGGGCTGGAACTGGTCATACTGGTGGTTGGCGCCCTTGGAAGCGCCTTTTTAACCCCTGTAAATGGCGTTTACATATTGATGGCCTGGAGGTTCCTCCTTGGCATTGGGATAGGGGGTGACTATTCAACCAGTTCCACGATCATGGCAGAATATTCCAACACGAAGAAAAGGGGGATGCTGGTTGGAATGGTATTTTCAATGCAGAGCATAGGCTTGCTTGCAGGGCCGCTGATAACGCTGGGCCTGCTCCTTGGCGGTGTCGCCCCGGCCTTAGCATGGAAGCTGCTTCTTGCTATAGGCGCGCTTCCTGCGCTCCTTGTAATCTACTGGAGGAGGCGCCTGCCCGAGACGCCAAAATATTCGCTGGGGGTAAGAGGGGACGTGAAAAAGGCGTCCGAAGACCTGAAGAAATTCACTGGAATGAATGCTGACGTCGACCCAGGGAAGGAGGTGCCGGTGGTGGGCGCGAAATGGTATCAACTGCTGACAAACGCCAGGCTGCTTGCGCTCATCATAGGCACAGCAGGCACCTGGTTCCTCATGGATTGGGCCCTTTACGGCAATTCGATAATGTCCTCCACAATGCTTTCCTTCCTTGTCCCCAGCACGATAACAGGGATCCATCACCTGATCATGACAACGGAATATACGGCGCTGATCTTCGGCGTCGCCGCCTTTCCAGGATACTGGCTGGCCACCTTTACAATAGACAGGATAGGGAGGAAGCCTATACAGATGGCCGGCTTTCTGGCAATGGCCATTTCATTTGGGCTGCTCGGCCTTCTCCCAGGCATTATGAGCGCAGCTGCGGTCGGCGAATTCCTGGCGCTTTACGGCATAAGCTACTTTTTTATCGAGTTCGGCCCGAACGTTACTACCTTCATATATCCGCCAGAAGTGTATCCCGTATCGGTGAGGGGACTGGGGGCCGGGGCTTCGGCGGCAGGGGGAAAGATCGGAGCGTTCCTGGGCACACTGCTCAATCTGGCGATAATAGCCACGGTCGGGGAAGGCGGCCTGTTCCTGCTGCTGGCACTCTTTTCTGTCGCTGGGCTTGTCCTCACCATGGTTCTCCTCCCAGAAACCAAACTGCGCCCACTTGAAGAGAGCTCAATGGAGGATGCGTTCATCCAGCGCCCCGTGCCGGTCATAAGGGAGGAATCGGCATGAACGGGCCCCTCCCGGAACCGGCACGGCCTTATATCACGGCAGGGCCCCTGAAGATGATCGAAGACGAAGAACTGGATAGGCTGGGCTCCATTGTGGCTGACGCCATCACGGGCGTCGAATTCACGGCGGCCCGATTATGGGACGTTCCAAACCCTCGCGCTGTAGAGGTGCTGTTAAACAGCAGGAGGGAAAATAAGGTAAGGCAGCTGGTGCTCACCACCACCCCAGATAGACGTATCTATATCAGGAAAATGGAAGATGGAAACGAAGCTTCATATGTGGGCAGGTGCCCGGCCCCCCTTTCATACCTCAACCTGTTGATGAAACTGTAGATTGCGGTCTCCTAGAACGCCATCCAAAGGCGCCGAGAAAGCCGGCATCCACCGGCCCTGAAGAGCGCCTTTACGATTATTTAAGCAGAAAGCCTACGGCTTAAGCCGTAGGATGAATGCGAAACCTATATATGTATCGCAATGGCATTAAG
>JAJZYL010000063.1 GCA_021798095.1 archaeon
TATGTCTTCGCCAATCGTTAATGCTATCAAGAAGGCCAAGAGGTTCGCCCTGACCATCCTTCGAGATGACCAGACCGAAGTTTCAAAGACCTTTGCATCACATAGCATCAATAAATTCGATAATATAGGGAAGAGCATGTATGAAGGCCTGCCATATATCGACGGGCTTGTGACGATGTTTGTTGAACTGAGGGATATAAAGGAGGCCTATGACCATGTGCTGTTTATGGGTGACGTCATCGATGGCCATACAGGTGAAGGAAGGCCTCTCCTCTACTGGAACAGGGATTACCGCGCGTTCCAATATTAACCCAAAAGCCATTAATGTTATGAAGAAACCTCCATATACCCCATATCATATAGCGTTTCTTGCGCTTCATAAACGCAAAGTTTTTATTTCGCTATTTCATTGCTATGTATGAGGTATAATGCCAACATATAATAAAGGACAAACGTGGGGTGCGCTCAAGAAGGCATGGAAGGCTTACAAGATTGCTAAGGTGCAGAAGGATAAGGCGAAGATGGCCGAATACGCCAAGAGGATAAGGACGCTTCAGGAGGAACTCGGCCTGCAAAAGGCAGCATTTCCTGACCTAGGCCTGTCCTAAGCTAAATATAACTTATTTTTTATTTTTTTATTTATTTTTACCAGCCATACGAGAAGTCGATACAATTTTTATTATGTCATCGTCCTTTAATTCGTAATCCGCTCCCAATTTCATCTTTGTACGGGCATCCACCGCATAAAGGAACCCATCGCCTAGGTCCGTATGAACGATATAAGCGAGCTCCCTCGCTGTGGTGCCCTTTTTTACTATAAATGTATCAGGCAATACGTTCCCCTTTTTGTCGCTGAACCTGTTCTCATCCTCTACAGGATACACGCCTATTGACATGAGAAGTTCATAATATGTTTCGTTGATGGCTCGCTGAACGCCAGTGGACCCGTACTTATCAATAATGGATGTAATTGTGTCGAGCGCTCGGCGTTGCTGCTCTGTGAGGAGGCCCGGGTTGGTGACCTCGAACGAACTCTGGCCTGCTTCATAACGTATTACACCCTTTTCGGCGGCCTTCTTAAGCAACAATTCGGCCTCGCCTGAAGCCGGTACCACCGGCCTTCCAGACTTCCTTATCCTTTCTATGTTTTCTTCGGCCGAGATGGCATCGGCCTTATTGGCGACTACCAGTATTGGCTTTGCCATCTTCCTAACCTTCCGCGCAAAGTCCACTAGCAGGTCGTCATTCCATTCTCTCAATTTTACGTCGTATCCCTTGAGGACCTCCTTAATAGTTCCTGCCCGGATGCCCAGTCCGCTCAACCTGGAGGCCATGATTTCGTTTACCTCTTCAGCGCTGGCGGCCTTGGATATCTTTGAGACGTCCTTCCTGATTGTGCCTGCTATCCACATATCAATTTCGTCCTCGATAAATTCTATATCGTTTAACGGGTCATTTGAAGGCGAACTCAGGACCTCTCCGCCCGGCCCGGTGTATCCGCTGGCGTCCACCACATGTATCAGCGCATCAGCCTTCATCACTTCATCCAGGAATTGATTGCCAAGCCCCTCCCCCCGCCAGGCGTTCCTTATTAACCCAGGAAGGTCTACGAGCTTCACCGGCACATACCTTATCCCATTTTCGCATCTGGAGTTCCTCGGATTGTCGGTAACGCCAAGCTCACGGCAAACGCAGCGTCTGGTGACCCACGCTACACCGATGTTGGGGGTCACCGTTGTGAATGGATAGTTGCCGGTCTTGGCCGATAACATGGTCGCGGCGTTAAAGAACGTCGATTTACCGGCGTTCGGCTTTCCTATCAATCCCGCCAGCAATTTAGCTACACGACCAAGGGCCCGGCACCGTCACCGGGCCAAAATTATTACGTTCACTGGACATCCAACTGGGAAAAGGTATAGACCTGGATGGCCTGAGGCACATCAAGCCCATCACCTAGCTTGTAGCCTACGATCGCCTTATAGTTAGCCTTCGATGCCGACTCGATCACCCTTTGAGTGACTATCCCGTCAAATATCAAATACGCCCCATCCTTGGTCATCTGGAGGTTTCGCAGCATATCATTTACGGGTAACCTGGCAAGCACGCTGAGCTTCTCATCCAATATGCACCCCTCAAGCGTCTCCTTAAGGGACGGGTAGAGCTCCTTTACCTTGTCAAGCAATTCCTTGTTTATAGGCGGCGGAGCTTCAACCTTCAACTCCTCCTTTGTTTCTGTCCTTAGCTCCGTCCTTGGCTCCGTCCTTGGCTCTCCTCTGACCTTGGCTTCAGCCTTTACAGCCTCAGCCCTTGATAGGTGAGCGTCAAGTATATCCTTTATCTGTGAAGGGGTCAGTTCCTCCACTTCTTTGCCGGTCGGCGCCCTCAGCACGGGGACCCTTCCCAGCATCTGCTCCACCTCCTTTTGAATCAGGTCGCCTCCCCTGTCTCCGTCCAGGAAGGCTATGAAGTTCCTCTTCCCTTTCAGCTTTATGACGCTATCGGGCAGTTTTACGCCGTTCAGCGCTATGGTGTTTTCGAATCCGGCTCTCATGAGGTTTATGATGTCTGCCCTGCCTTCAACGAGTATTATATCCTTAGACTCGTTGGCCAGAGGGCCTGCCGGCAGCTTATCTTCACCGAACTCGCTAACCTTATTCGGCTTCAGAGTGTCGTAGACCTCGTTCTGCGCCCTTTCACCTTCACTGGAGGACTTGATGTACCAGTCCTTAAGTATCTCCTTAGCCCTTTCAGTTATCTGCTTCCTCTTCGTTGCCCTTATATCTTCAATGCTTACCAGCTGGAATTTAGAGTTACATGGGCCCACTTTTTCAACACTTTCAATGGCGGCAGCTATGAGGCTAGTCATGGTTATGTCTGCCGATGAAGGAATCGTTACTTCTCCTGTGACAAGGTCATTCTTGCTCTGTGCGTTAAGCTCTATCCTTCCGATCTTCCAGTTCTTCTGAAGCTCATTAAGGTCCAGCTCCGGGCCAAAAAGCCCCTCAGTCTGTCCGAATATCGCTCCAATGATGTCGGCCTTTTCAACAATGCCCTCTATTTTAAATTTTAACTTAATTAAATATTTTATCGTACCATCTGTCAATTAATATCATCTGTTCCTTGCCTATATGCCAAAACTCGGCCTTAAAAATATTTGTAGGGAATGCCCGCTCACGGTCGCGCCCTGTGACGCTCTATTTCGCTAAGGCGCGTGAGCTTCCCTGAAGGTTATATCCCCTGCGAGTTCGTCAGCCAGCCAATAATTGCGGTTTGATAAAACTACACCTGCTGGCGAGGCCAGCGTCAAGCTCTGAGGCCTTTGCTCAGGAACAGCTGACTGATCATCATGGATATCTTTTTAAATGTACCAGAGACATTGTCAATCATGACTTTTGATCTTATCATCAAGAACGGCATGATCGCCATGGAAGGGGAAGGGATGGTTAACGCTGACCTTGCCATTGAGGGCGGCAGGATAACGGCGATGGGCGCGAACCTAAATGGAAGATCGGCTGAGAAGGTCATAGACGCCACCGGAATGCAGGTGCTCCCTGGCGCTATAGACCCACACTCCCATACAAACGACCCCGGTTACTTGAATAGGGAAGATTTTGCACACGCAGGACGCGCTGCCCTTCTTGGAGGGGTGACTACATATATCGAAATGCCGCTGGTCAAGGATATAGATGATGAAACCAGCCTAAAGGAGAGGATAGATGATGGGAGCAGATCAGCCCTTACTGATTTCTCCATATACGCTGGGTTCATTAGGGAAAAGAATTACGGTGCCGTTAAGGGCCTGAGCAAGATGGGGGTCAGGGCCTTTAAGATATTTACATGCAGGCCGTTCCAGGCAAGCGATGACACCATATACAAAATTGAAGAGGAAACTGCAACCACGGACTCAATAGCCACCTTCCACGCAGAGGATGAGACGATCATCAACCTGATGACCAACCGCCTGGCCAACCGGCGGGATCAGATAGCTGTACATGAAGCAAGGCCTCCCGAGGCTGAAGCCTCGGCAATTCACAGGGTCGGGATCTATTCCCGGCTAACGCACAGCCCCATTCATATAGCGCACCTGAGCTCGGAGATGGGGGCGCAGACAATCAGGGAACTGAAGAGGCTAAGGGTGGATATAACGAGCGAAACCTGCCCGCATTACCTGATATTTACCAGGAAGGACGTGGAGAAGCTGGGGCCGTACATAAAGATGTCGCCATCGCTCAAGTCAAGCAATGACGTTGATGCCCTATGGGCCGCCTTAGATGATGGAACAGTGGAGATGGTGGCCACTGACCACGCTCCTGGGACCAGGGCTGAAAAGGAGATAGGATGGGAGGACCCATGGAAGGCGTGGGGGGGAGTCCCGGGGCTCGCCACTATGTTCCCCCTCCTGTACACATATGGGTTCATAAAGGGCCGGCTATCGCTGAATAGCCTTCTTAAGGTATCCTCATCAAACGCTGCCTCCAGATTTGGATTAAAAGGAAAGGGAAAGCTCATTGTCGGGAACTCGGCGGATGTTATTATCATAGATCCAAAGTACGAAAGGAAGGTGGAAGGGGCTGACCTCTACAAGGTCGGTTACTCTCCATTCGATGGAATGATGCTCAAGGGATGGCCTAAATACGTAATCAGGAGGGGAGAGCTGGTAGTGGAGGACTGGGAACTGATAGCCAAGCCCGGAAGCGGCAAATACATAAAAATGGAGCGCTAGGGCTAGAGAACAGGGGGTCATCATTATAAACATCAAAAAGACCGCAGGGCAAACCTGGGAGATATCGGCTGACCAGTACGCAGGCATGAAAGTGCCGGTCAAAATCTACGCTAATGAAGCCCTTTTGGAGAAGATGCAGCAGGATAGGACGATATCTCAGGCTATAAATGTCTCAAAGCTTCCGGGAATCAGGAAGTTCTCCATGGTCATGCCTGACGGCCACGAAGGATACGGATTTCCCATTGGTGGGGTGGCCGCCTTTGGAGAAGATGGCGTAATCAGCCCCGGAGGGGTCGGTTATGATATCAACTGTGGCGTCCGACTGGTCCGGACCAACCTTACCATGGCTGAAATAAAGCCAAAGCTTAATGCCCTGCTGGACAGCATGTACAGGAACGTGCCCAGCGGCCTCGGAAGCAGCAGCGGTTTCAGGTTCAACATGACCGCGCTTGATGATATTACAAAGGAAGGCGTCAGGTGGGCCGTCGAAAATGGATATGCGATAGAGGACGATTTCGAATACTGCGAGGAGAACGGCAGCATAGGCGGCGCTGACCCATCCAAGGTTTCCAAGGAGGCTAAGTCAAGGGGAGGTAAGCAGCTGGGGAGCCTCGGGAGCGGAAATCACTTCCTTGAAATTGAAGCCGTAGACCGGATATTTGACGAACGTAGCGCTAAGCGCATGGGCATCGTCAGGCAGGGCCAGATACTGATCCTTATTCATACGGGAAGCAGGGGGTATGGCCACCAGACCTGCAGCGACTACCTGCAGAAGATGGAGAACGCAAGCCACCGCTATAATATAGATCTGCCCGACCGTGAGCTTGCAGCGGTGCCGGTTACTAGCAGGGAAGGTGAAGACTACATTTCAGCTATGCGCAGCGCCGCAAACTTTGCATGGGTAAACCGCCAATTGATTACTCATATGGTGAGAAAGAGCTTCAGCATCATCAACAGCGACTTCGAAAAGTTGGATATGAAACTGGTATACGATGTAGCCCACAACATAGCAAAGAAGGAGGAGCATATGGTGGATGGGGAAAATCAGACGCTTTACGTGCACAGGAAGGGGGCCACAAGGGCCTTCGGCGCCGGTTCCAAATTTATACCGCAGGAATACAGGGATATAGGACAGCCGGTCCTGATACCAGGAAGTATGGGGACTGCCAGCTACGTCATGCTTGGGCAGAGCGGGAACGATACGCTTAGCTTCGGGAGCGCGGCACATGGGGCTGGCAGGTTCATGAGCAGGAGCAGCGCAAGGAGACGCTACCCATATGAGGGGCTGATGAGCGACCTGCGAAGGAGGGGGATACAGGTCAGAGCGGCAAGCACTGACACGGTAACGGAGGAGGCCCCGGGCGCCTACAAGGATGTCGATGTAGTAGCTGAAGTGACCGAACTGGCCGGGCTCGCAAAAAGGGTAGCCAGGCTGACCCCCGTTGGAGTAGTGAAGGGTTGATGAAGAAGAGATTTCATCTGTTGATATACGGTCAAGTGCAGGGGGTGGCGTTCAGGGCGGCGGCCCGTGCCGAGGCGACAGCGCTTGGGATCACTGGCAGCGCAAGAAACCTTGCCAACGGCTCACTTGAGATAGTGTGCGAAGGGGAAAGCCCTATGATCGATGAATTCATCAGGTGGTGCAGGCATGGGCCGCCGCTGGCAGAAGTAGAAAGGATAGATATGACCGAGGAGCAGTATGCCGGGGAGTTCGACCATTTCGATATATTATGACCAGTGGCGTCAATCAGAGTCAACCGGGCGAATGATCATGAAGACCTATCGCTCCAAGGAAAGAAAAGGACGCTCATACAGTCTTTTGCTCGAATAGGGGCATTTCTATGGTAAGGACGCTCAGGTCTTCCAGAGAAGGGATAAGGGCTATTGACCCGTCGACCTATATAATAGACCTGGACGGCTATATTTCAAACCTTGTAAAAACCAGGCAAATATTTGAACTGGATCCGGAGAGACTCATCCACAGTCTGATCGATGTGTTACTCGAAGGCCGGTCCCCCGTGATATTCTCCTTCGATACGATGATAAACGCATTCGTCGAAGTATATGGACGCAGGCGCTACAAATACTACTTGAACCGTTTCCTCCTGTTGCTGCAGGAGCTTGAACGTTGCAAATCCTGTTCTGTTACATTTATAAGGTTTGGGCCAAAGCTTAGCAATGACCCGATTGATTCGAGCAATTCTAAAAGCGATTGATGAACTGCTGATGCGCGCAGGACCAACTTGCATCTGCACTAGAAATACATAAAAACCCAAATCCCATCAAACATGTGGAGGGCCGGTAGTTCAGAGGTAGAATACTCCCTTGGCATGGGAGAGGTCGGGGGTTCGAGTCCCCCCCGGTCCACTTGTTTTGCACGCGAGGGTCGCCCAGCTTGGCCAAAGGCGCGAGGCTTAGGACCTCGTCCCGTTGGGGTTCGTGGGTTCAAATCCCACCCCTCGCATATTGCTTAACAGATCAGAGCCGGCCATTTATTATAACCCCCAGGGATTTGATTTCGTTTATCAGTTTCCGCTTACGATTATTTAAGCAGAAAGCCTACGGCTTAAGCCGTAGGATGAATGCGAAACCTATATATGTATCGCAATGGCATTAAGATTCAGGCACGAAACTACTCCTGTGGAAACATGAGAAAG
>JAJZYL010000064.1 GCA_021798095.1 archaeon
CCTCCTTGGCGGGTTCATATACGGAATGATCCTGGGAACCTTCAACTTTTATCCCGTTCCCCCAAACCTGAGTTCCATATTCCCCTATGTGTACGTGGTCATAGCACTTATACTTCTTGGGCTGTTCATCAAGATGGCAATCTTCGGGGTGCATGTATGGCTCCCCTATGCTCACGCTGAGGCGCCGACCCCGATATCAGCACTGCTGTCGCCAGCGCTCATCGGGATCGGTGGATACGCTATCATCAGGATCCCGTATATTTTGTTCTTTTCTTATATGATTAAGCTTCAGTGGGCGCTCATAGTGCTGGCGCTGGTTACCATAATATACAGCGGGCTTCTGACCTTCCATCAGAAGGATCTAAAGCGGCTTCTGGCATATTCCAGCATAGCACAGATGGGATATATGCTCCTAGGAATAGCATCGTTCAATCCTCTTGGCATAGTTGGAGCGATCCTGCAGTTCTATGCGCACGCCGTCGGCAAGTCGCTTCTCTTCTCCTCCTCCGGTGCCATTATAACCGAAAACAATGGGTTAAGGGATATAACGAAGATGGGCGGCATGGCCAAGGAAATGCCTATGACGACCTCCATGGCTATGTTGGGATTCATGGACATATCGGGCCTTCCCCCAACCGTAGGCTTCTTCAGCAAGCTGTTCATCCTGCTGGGCGTAGGCAGCTTCCTGGTGAATTCAGGCGTATACGGCTTTATCATGCTGATATTCCTCGTAGTGGGGTTCGGCATAACCCCCGCATATTCCTTCACGGCCATGAAAAGGGTGTTCTTCGGACCGTCGAGGAAGGGGTTCAAGGACGCGAGCCTGATGATGCTGGCTCCGCTTATCTTCATAGCTATACTCGGCATAATCACCTTTATATTTCCAGGATTGCTGATCGCGCCGCTCTACCTTTATGTGCATTCTCTTACGGGGGGCTAAAGCATGAACTATCTTCCTTACCTTATCTGGGCCTCGCCCTTTGTGGCTTCCGCCCTTGTGCTGGCGCTGCACAACAGGAAGGCTGCCGGGGGCATCTCGATCGGATCAATAGCCATAGCCACCCTCATATCCGCCTATGAGCTGGCCGGCCTGAGCGGCCATCCGGTGGTTCTGAATATCAGCTGGTTCTCCTTGGGTGCCCTGCAGGTGAACGTGGGCATGCTGATGGACGGGCTCTCCACCATCATGGCCCTGGTAGTGGCAGTGATATCCCTGCTGATATCGATATACAGCTACAGGTACATGGAGGACGATGATGGAATCAACAGGTACTGGTTCTTCTTTACGTTCTTCGTAGGCTCCATGCTGCTCCTTGTCCTCAGTAATAACCTGCTGCTGCTGCTGATAGGCTGGGAGGGGACCACGCTTTCTTCGTACGCGCTAATAGGGCACTGGTACACGGACGAGCCTGAAAGGTGGGTGGGCGATGCCGACAGGCATGCGCTAGGCGTGCCGGCCTGGTCAACACCAAGTGAGGCGGCCATAAGGGCCATTGTATTTACCTCCCTTGCTGACGTTGCGTTCATAACCGCCATAGGCATGCTTTATTCAGTATCGGGGACCTTCAGCATAAGCGCTCTTGCCTCTTCCATGCCGCACGTGCTGGCCGTGATGCAGAGCAGGGGGATACTGATCCCATTTCTGATAGCCTTCTCCCTTGGCGCATTTGCAAAATCGGCCCAGTTCCCATTCCATGAGTGGCTGGTAACTGCCATGACTGGGCCCAGCAGCATAAGCGCGCTCATCCACGCTGCTACAATGGTGAACGCAGGCGTCTATCTGTTGCTCAGATTTACCCCCATGTTCATAAGCGGTTCCCTGGCGGATGGCCTGTCGGCCCAGATCGAGCCTTTCTTCATCTACATGTTAATAATCGGAGCCCTTACGGCCTTCATGATGGCCAGCCAGGCAACTGTGGCAAAGGAGCTTAAGCTGATCCTTGCATATTCTACCGCATCGCAGATCGGTTATATGTTCATGGCCATAGGGGCCTCCTTCTTCATCTTGCCAACGGTGGCACTGTTTGCCGCCTTCTCGCACATGATCAGCCAGGCCATATTTAAGGCGGCGCTCTTCCTTGTAGCTGGGGTCCTCATTCACCAGTTCGGGTCCAGGTACATAGGGGATATGCGCGGGATCTGGAAATACATGAAGTACTCCTCAATCGCCTTCTTCCTCGCAGCGCTTTCCCTCTCGGGCGTACCTCCATTTTCCGGCTTCTGGGATAAGGACCTTATCCTTGACCTGACATCGTCAGCCGGACTCTGGGCCGCCTATGTAGTGGGAATGGTTGTGGCCTTCCTGACGGCCTTCTACATTTTCAGGGTGATAGTTATGACCTTCCAGGCCGGGCCAACGGGGAAGGTGAAGGAGGCAAAAAGAAGTATGATGTGGCCATACCTGTTGCTTGGGGTGGCGGCCCTGCTGTTCGGCATCCTGTGGCCCTATGCTCTGGGAAACATCTCTGGCCGGATCTACATCGCCATGACCTTCGATTCGATAATCAGGTGGGCCCCCGCTCAAGTGGTGTCTCAGATTCCATTCAATCTGGTGATGTCAGTTCCATCGGTGGCAGTAAGTCTGGCCGGGGTATTCTTTGCGTATTTCCTGTACAGGGGTGGAAAACAACCGTCTTTTTCGAAGGGCAATGCTGGAGGGGTGTTCGGCGCGATATACACCTTCCTCTATGACAGGTGGTTCATAAACGCCGTCTACTACAGGGTTTTCGTAAACGGCCTTTCAGAGCTATCAACCTTACTGGGGGTTTTCGTCGAGGCTAAGTTCTTCGATGGCATATATCATAATTATATCCCGAACGCGTTCGCCAGGGTGAGTGGAAGGTTTAGGAAGTTGCAGTCCGGCGATTTCGACCGTTTTATAGGGCTGATGTTCCTTGGCCTGCTGGCGCTAATCATAATATTTCTGATATTTTTGAGGTGAAATGGAAATGCAAATAATTCTGTTCTACTCGATCACGCCGCTCGTAATAGCGGGCCTGCTGATTCCACTGCTACGTAACAGGCAATACATCAAAATGAAGGGGATCATAGGGGCCGCGGCCTTGGTCATCACCCTCGGCATCTGGGCGTATGAATATTTCTCAGGCGCCATTTCCAGCTGGTTGATCTCCAGTTCCCCAGTGAGCGACCTAGCGCGCTATTTCCTGCCGGACTGGCTATCCCTTTTGGTGGCCGTTGTAGCTGTTATGGGCGGGCTATTAGCCCTGCCTCTGGCCAGAAGGCTCACCGGCAACCAGACCGTATACATTTCCATCGTGCTGGTCGGCGTGGGCGGGACCATCGTGCTCGCATCAACACTGAACCCATTCCTCATAGTCGCATCGTGGGGTCTGGTATCGGTGGCCAGCTACGCGCTGGCGTCTATAGCCAAGGACAGGGATTCGCTTATCAACTCCGTGAAGTACGCCGTTATGGGCGCCATCGCGTTTCAGTTCCTTGTTATAGCCGTCTTCCTGATATATTCCTCCATTGGGAACCCTTCCGGAGCCCTCCTTCTAGACCTGGGGTTGCTCCTTTTGATGGTGGCCATAGGTTTCAAGATCGGAATCCCGCCATTTCATATGTGGCTGCCGGACCTCTACGGATATTCTGAACCTCTTTCGGTAGCCCCGCTGTCCGCCATAATGAAGCTGGGGCCGATTGCGCTGCTCCTGCGGCTTATGCTTGTCCAGGCGCCGTCCGGGCCTGAAATGAGGGCGCTCCTTGCGGTGTTGGCCGTCCTTTCGATCGTTGCCATGACGTTCGGTAACGTGACGGCGCTGGTCCAGAAGAATATCCAGAGGATGATGGCTTATAGCAGCATGGCTCAGGTGGGATATATGCTGATGGCCATTACGGTAGCCTTTGCGTCATTTTCCACCAGGGACTACACATCATTTTACTTTTCAGTGGGCGGGCTGCTGATTTACCTGCTTGCATATTCGGCGTCAAAAGCTGGGATATTTACGCTAATAAAGGGTGTAAGGTCGGGCAGGGAGGTGACGTTAACGGATATCAGGGGACTTTCAACCACCAATGGGGCGCAGTCAGCTTCATTCACCATCCTCCTGCTTAACCTCATAGGGCTTCCTCCACTTGTGGGCTTTTGGGGCAAGCTGCTGATCTTTGCATCAGCGGCGAACCCTGAACTGTCCTTCTTCTACATTGGCGGAGTTCCGTGGTTCGCCCTTATAGGCATAATAAACAGCGTCATATCGGTGTTCTATTATATGAAAATAGTCAGGTCCATGTACGGTGATTCCGAGAAGGTGCCTGGCCACGATGCGCCAGTGCGCAGGTTTGAAGGCCTTAATTGGGTGATATTTGCATCCACCATAATAGTAGTCGTCGTAGGGATAATAGTCCCGGTGTTGCTTGTGATTTGAGCAGGCATTACTAGCAATATTCTAATAGGAATAATAAGATAGGTTTTTATACAATAATGGAATAAGGGGGGGCTGTAAATGAGGGACAGCACGGAGGCCATTCACGGCCACGGATTTTTCGATGAATCAACTGGTACGTTTATACCACCCATTTTCATGTCAGCCATGTTCGAACAGCCGGGGTGGACCAGGAGCACGGAACGCGGCGTTGACCTGAAGTATAGCAGGGAGGAGAACCCATCCGTCTCTTCTCTGGAAAGGATTATGACAAAGCTGGAGGGGGCTGAGGACACGCTCGCCTTTTCCAGCGGAATGTCGGCCATCTCCAGCATATATATGTCCAAACTCAAGGCCGGCGCAGCCGCCGTTGCGATATCCGAAGCTTATGCGACTTCTATCAAGCTACTGGAGGATTACAGGAAGTTCGGGGTAGACGTGAGGACGGTCTGGCCAAGCACAGAAGAAATAATAGCATCAATCAAGAGGGATGTTGCATTTGTGCTCCTAGAGAGCATGACCAATCCATCCCTTAGGGTATTCGATATAGAAGAAATAGCAAAGGCCGCTCAAGAAGCTGGCACGGAGCTGATAGTTGATAACACCTTCCTGAGCCCGATCCTGTACAAGCCGCTAGCCCATGGTGCAAGGCTCGTCATAGAAAGCAGCACCAAATACCTGAACGGCCATAATGACGCCATAGGCGGGATAGTCTCTGGTAAAAAGGAAGAGATCAGAGGCCTCTGGGACTGGAGGCGAAAAATGGGCTCTATCATGTCACCGCTCACCGCTTACCTCACGAGCAGGGGGCTGAAGACGCTGGAGTTGAGGGTCAAGAGGGAATCCGATAGCGCGCTACGAATAGCCAAATGGCTCTCAGAGAGCGGCATGGTAAAGGAGGTCATATATCCTGGGCTTGAAGATAACCCATATCATAAGCTGGCAAAGAAGCAGTTCACGGAATTTGGAGGGGTTCTTTGCTTCAGGGTCCGGGGTGGAGGAGCCGCTGCCAAGCTTTTGCTAAAGTCAATAAAGCTGATCAAGCCAGCGCCGAGCTTAGGTGGCACGGAGAGCCTGATAAGCTACCCGATCATTTCGGCATCCTCCTCGCTGGATCAGGCCAGCCGACAGAAGCTGGGGATAACCGATGACCTGCTCCGCCTTTCATTGGGGGTTGAAGATCCGGAGGACCTTATGGCGGACCTCAGGCAGGCACTGGGTAGGACCGGCTGAACACCCACAGGACTTCCGAGCTCCACATTAAAGCAAGATCATCCTATCTGACAAGGCATCATCTTATGACCGAAGAGTACAAGCCTTTCTGAAAGCTATTCCCTTGTGGGTTCGCTAGCCAGCAGGGAACCTGTTTTGTGATTCAGCCATACGTTGCTGGCGATGATATATAACAGCGCCTCCATTTTCAAATAAGGTCAGAGGCTTTATTATTTCTCGGTCTATGGTCAGGAGCCCTTCAGGTAGCTGCCATCAATGGTCACCTGAAGCTGATAGCGTGTATCTAGCAGGCTTACAGTGGCCTCCTTCTTGTCCTTATCAAACCTTACTATCCGCGCTTTCATCCCCTTAAATGGGCCCGTTATGACCTCCACCACCTGACCTTCGGCGAAGGACATTTCGACCTCCGCGGGTTTGATTATGCTCTGAATATCACTAACCTTCATCAGGCCCGGAACGGTGGACCTGACGTTCTTGGTTCCGGTGGACAGCTCTGCGACTACATTTATCCTTTCGGCCTCTATAAGGAGGTATCCCTTCATTTTGCTTGCATATATTATGGAAAAGATAGGAAGTCCCTTTGTTTTTACCCTTTCAGCTATGCTTTCAGCTATGTTCTTCTCGTGCCCGCCGGCTACCTTAAGAACGAATATCTTAGATGCCATATCATGCTCCACCTAGTAGGGCTGCCACTAAATGGATAATAAACCCTATCCCGCCGGTCAGCGCTAATGCCAGGATGACCAGCTTAAGGTAGAGGTTGTATTCCTTTTTTGTGGACTTCTTGCTATAAGAGAGGATAGTCATCATGCTCCTTCCCATTTCCTTAACGTCCTCTGTCCTCCGTATCATAAAGGCTGCGGTGCCACCTACGATCACGGCAACCAGCCCCAGACCGATGTATAATTCAATCGGGTTGCTGTATGCAAATGCGACGTCAACCGATGCGCCGGCCTGATCAACGGTTACTGAGCCCTTCGAGGGGGTTGGGACAAAATTCTTGTTTACAGATGATATAGTATAATTGTAGGCACCGTTAGCTTCATTTATACTTATGGTGGCGTTGTCCGAATAGATGGTATTACCATTGATGGTCACCGACCAGTTTCCACCGCTTACCAGCCCGGTCTCGCTAAACACTACGGCATATAGCACGGGGGCAAATGTGATCGTCTCCTCTACTGGCGCGCCTGTTACGTTGACAGTACCAGATGATGGGGTCGCCGTATAACCTGGTATGGAGAGGACGGTAAAGGCATAGGATCCGTTAGCCTCCTGCAATATCGTGCTATCGCTCGTTATGTTGATGATGTTCTCATTGACGGTTATCTCCCAAGAAGTGTTGGGCGGTAGCCCAACTTCAGTAAAGTTTACTGGGTAGTTGGTTAACGCGGTTGCAGCCGCAGTCAAATCAGCAGGCATCCCATTAGTCTGGGCAAGGGAAACGCCGCTAGGATCTCCGCTAAGGGTAAACGACCCCAGTAAGGGGTAAAGGCCTGCTTCAGCATGTTG
>JAJZYL010000065.1 GCA_021798095.1 archaeon
AGTCGATCAGCCCGCTGTCTATTCCAACCGGGTTCTTTATCTCCAGAGTTGCCTTTGTTATAATATCCTTCGTTTCAGCGACAATTATAGCATACCACTCTCCATTTGGGTATTTCTTCACCGTTATGGTCTTCACCCTTCCTTTCACTGCCCTGTGCTTCACCATCCTTATCCTTCCGATCCTCGACAGATATACGCTGTTCTTGCCGATCCACTTTTGGCTTGCCTGCGGGTAGGTCATGCTTGATACGAACTTCTTGAAGTGGGGGTATCTTGTCCTCCCTTCAAAGAAGTTCACGAACGATGTGTCAACCCTCTTCAGGACGTTCTGGAGGGCCTGAGAATGTACCCTTGCCGGTTCTGGGTTTTCCTTTCTCCTTTTAGTCAACGCGTTAGCTTGATCAACGTAGCTCAGGCCCTTCCCCGTTGTCAGGTAGTGTTCTATGCGCTCGTGAATGGCTCCATTATGGAGCTCTTTGCATGTCTCAAGTTGTTCTTTTAAAGCGGTTTCCTGTTCCTCACTGGGGTAGAGCCTGAACCTGAACGCTGAAAGCATGCTATACCTTGACTCTTTGAATATTTAAACAGCCCCTTCCAGCTCGCTTTCATCCCACCCGTGAACGGTGTGGGTATTCCAGCTTGCTTTTGTGATAACGGGCCAGGGGAAGCTCGTCCCCGATGCCTGATCTATCAGCCCATCATAAGGATCATCATCAGTCAGTTTTTTCTCCCGGTCAATAGGATGCAGGGGAAGGCATTGCGCTGTTTGCACTATTACGCTTGCGAATATGAAATGCCCAATTTCGGCCGACGGTCATGTGGCACGGGAAGGCGGCCAAAATTTAATACGACAAGCGTATAAATGGGCCTCAGGAATCGCATAATGATGTTCGTAAATTGAAAAGATATGACATAATTTTCCTGGGAGGTGGAGGCGCGGCCTACCCAGGCGCGTTCTATCTTGCCAGCCACGGCAAGAAGGTCCTGATGATGGACCCCAAGGGGGTTCTTGGAGGCAACTGCCTTTACGAGGGATGCATCCCCAGCAAGGTTCTATTCGAGGCCGCTAAGATAAGGGATAGGGAGCAGGCGCTCCTTGATAAGGGCGTCAAGCTCACGGTCAATACGCCATCTTACGGGGACATGGTCAGGTACAAGGATTACATCCAGAACAGGAGGTTCAGGATGCACGATGAAGAGGTCAGGATGCACGGTGAAAATTTGACGTTTGTAAAGGCCAGCGGCGTGATGAAGGACCCCCACACGGTCACTGTGAATGGCAAGGAGGATGTTCAGGGCGAGTACATTGTAATTTCCACCGGTTCCAAGCCTCATATGCCTAACATCCCGGGAAAGGAGAACACTATAACCTCCCACGACCTGCTCAAACCGGGAACGGCGATACAGGACCTGCCGCACGACCTCATTATAATAGGCGGGGGGTACGTCGGATGCGAATTTGCAGGGATATTCTCCAGCCTTGGCACTAACGTCACGCTGCTGGACATGATGGACAGGATCCTTCCGAGCGCAGGAAAGGATGCAATCGGCCTGCTTGAAAGGAGATTAACCGAAGGGGGAGTGAGCCTGAAGCTGGGAAGGAGGATCATGGAAATACAGAAGGACGGAGAAAGGAGGAGGGTCATAACCGATAACGGCTCATTTGAAGCTGATCACGTGGTTATGGCCACGGGAAGGGTCCCCAACTTGGACGGATTGGAGAATATGAACTTAGAAAGGGGCAAGCTTGGCGAACTGGTAACCGATGAATTCATGAACGTTCCGAAATACGAGAACATCTATGCCACGGGCGACGTTAACGGCAAATCCATGCTATTCCATGCGGCGGTCCTTATGAGCCGCATAGCCGCGGTCAACATCCTGGGAAACAGGAGGGTGGAGAAGTTCGATCCATCGAATGTCCCGTCGGCCATTTACACCGACCCCCAGATAGGCTCGGTTGGGATATCGCCGGTGAACGCTTCAGATGGCCACATTGTAAAGAGGTACGATCTTTCCATGGACTCAAGGGATCAGATAGAGGGCATGGATGAAGGTTTCATAGACCTGGTGGCAGAGAAGGGATCGGGAAGGATAGTTGGGGCCGAGGTGGTGGGCAACGATGCCGATCTTCTAATAGGTTACATAGCGCAGGCGGTGAGCTCTGGGCTTACCCTTCGAGACCTGAGCTGGATAGCGGCGCCCCACCCCACTTCACTTGAGGCCGTGGGCAGCCTTTCCAGAAGCATGCTTGACTCTATGTGATGGAATCCATGAAGCCTTCTTTACAGGCGTTCGAAGGGAATGGCTGCTCGGACGGTGAACGTGGAAACAGGCCTGAACCTCGGCCCTTATAGGGGTATGATGAAGCCGCAGGATGATCATCATGTGTTCGCCGCATTGAACTGCTGAAAGGGTTTCTGAAGCCTCCCGAAATGGCCAGTTAAGGACGCCTGATCAGGAATATAACGAAATCTATGTATGTGTATAAAAAAGAAAAAAATGGAATAGTTCCTAACTTAACTTAAGGAACTATATGGGGGTGTGACCGGGGAGTATATCATGGTGCCGTTTGAAGCTTCGTAGTATATCATTATATTGTTATTTCCTACGTTTTTATAGAGCGTGTTAATTACAGTGGATACGTTAGCTGGAACCTTCGATGACAGTTGAAGCGTTATTCCGCCGTTGGCTATAGTTGCATAATATGGGTTAGCCTGAAGCGTTTTGTTGACTATCCAGTTGTTTACAGCCTGGTCCAACAGGGGCCCGAAGGTAAGGGTCATCCCGCCGTAGGTGTTTTCTGGTGCAAATGCGGTGGCATTGGTTTCACAGTAGAGGAACATGACATTTGACTGGGCAGCGGCCTGCGCAACGCCTTCCGTGATACCATCCCCGCTGCAGAACAGGACATCGGCTCCCTGTGAAGCAGCAGCCGTACCCGCAGAAAGCGCTCCTGCTGGATCATCGAAATTCCCTATGAAGGTCGTGATTACGCTGACGTTCTTGTTGAAATTGCTGTTTATATACGCAACGCCAAGCTGGAAGCCCATGGTCATCCACGTTATTTCGCTTACATCCTCTCCTCCTATTATGGCAACCTTCCCAGTATGCGTCAGCAGTGCCGCCGTTGCGCCCATTATGAATCCCAGCTGGCCGGCGTCTTCGATAACGGTCTGGACACCGGGCGCTGATTGATAGCCGCCTATGTTAAGGAACGCTGTATTAGGGAATTGGGAGGCCAGATTTATTGAAACTGGAGTGAACTGGAAGCCATCACCTATCACTATAGTGTACCCTTCGCTGGCATACGTCTGCATGGCCGGCTGTATCTCCTCAGACGTATAGAGGCCCTCGGACACTGAGAGCGTTACGTTATAACCGGCAGCCTCTAGCTCATGAACCAGGGCCTGTGCGCTGCTGTAACCCGCTTGGTTCCACGACAGATCGTTGCTGACCCCGGCCAGCATCAGGGCTATCTTGATGGTCCCCTTTGATGGGGGCGGTGTAGGCGTTACCTTGCTGGAAGTTGATGCATAATAGTAATATCCACCAACACCTGCAATGACGATGATCACTATAATTATCGCTACAGTTGCTACTTTTGAAATCGACTTGAGTCCTTTTGTCATTTCAATTGGCATAAATTTTGATAATATATATATCTTTCGTTTTGCATTTTTGCCTTTTTTTAAAGCTTTTGGCGTATTTTATATGCAAATTTATGCAAAAAATCCGGCCAGGGCTCCCGTACATTCCTGTTGCCCCCCTTTGTGCGCGGCTGATTTCCTTAATGCAAGCTCTTGCTAGCCGCCAAATTTATCAACGTGCCTGAATGGTCGGCCTAAAACCCTGTGTAAACGTGCCGGCCTGTACCTGAGCTCCGGCGATCAAGGCACTGTATAACCCTTGGTGGGTCCATCGGAAGTTCGCTGCAGCTGACGCCAATGGCATTTCTTATGGCGTTAGATATGGACGATGCTACAGGGACGATCGGTATCTCCCCCACCCCCTTCGCCCCGTACGGCCCCAGCTCCTCCCTTGTGTCCACGAAATGGACGCCTATTGGGGGTACATCCTGTGTCGAAGGGACGATATATGTTGTGTAGTTGGCGTTGAGCGGCCTTGCGGCATCGTCGTATCTGTAATCTTCGTGAAGCGCGTAACCCAAGCCCTGTATTATTCCCCCCTCGCACTGGGTCATGGCTATCAGGGGGTTAATTACGGCGCCTATGTCAACGTAGAAGTCGACCCCCTTTACGGTCACAGCGCCCGTCAGCAGGTTGACCTCCACTGTTGAAAGCATCGCCGCATAACCATTGACCACCTTGGGCGCTTCGTGCATGCCTTCGATTGGCCTTTCTACCCTAGGCATCTTGAACGTGCCGTTGAATTTAGTAGGATGGCCTCTGGATATAGCCCTTGAGGCGGCCTCGAATATGGTTATTTCTCTGCCGTCCTCCGACCTGAACGCCCCGCCCTGATATACGATCCTGTCGTAAGGGGTATCCAGTGCCTCCGCGGCCTCGGCGCCAAGGGATGATATCGCCTTATCGCATGCAAGCAACAGCGCATTCCCCCCAGTGAAGGTGCTCCTAGAGGCGTTGGAGGACCCTGTGTCTGGGGCATACTTGGAGTCCGCGTGAATGACGTTTATGGATCCCACCGGAAGCTCCAGCTTCTGGGCCACGATCTGGGCGTGCCCGGTGCTGATCCCCTGCCCGTAGTCCGCGTTGGAA
Organism: archaeon; assembly: GCA_021798095.1. Lineage (GTDB taxonomy): Archaea > Thermoproteota > Nitrososphaeria > Conexivisphaerales > UBA164 > JAJZYL01. The sequence continues at coordinate 4,740 of JAJZYL010000065.1, forward strand.
AAATATATGCAGACGTGCCCATCCCGCAGCACCTCAACGGCCGCGGTGGACAGGTCATCGACGGGCCCGTAGCCCACCCCCTTTACCGCGAACGAAAGGCCTACCCCATTCCTTATCCAGGGAAGTGGCGACCGCGCTTCAGGCCCGCGAAACGGAGAGCCCCTTGCCATCTCCAGTACAAGCCTCGCGCCTTCCATCCCCCTTTCGGTGGCGCCCAGGGGGCCCGTCTCACCATCGTTTAAGAGGTTCTTCAGCCTGAATTCAATCGGATCTATGTCAAGCGCTATCGCGAGCTCATCGACCATGTTCTCAAGGGCGAAGTTTCCCTGCGGAGCTCCGAACCCCCTGAAGGCCGAAGCCATGCCGTTATTCGTATAGATCAGGTATCCGTCCACGCTTATATTGGGTATCCTGTACTTGCCGTTTATCGTTTCCATGGTTACGTCCAGTATGTTAGGCCCATAGGTCTGATATGCGCCTGTATCCAGATAGATGTGCGCCTCACTGGCAAGCATCCTGCCATCCCTGTCCACCCCCATCCTTAACAAAATCCTGGATGCGTGCCTGTGGTAGCCCGCAGCCCCTGATTCCTCCCTTGATAATACCAGTTTCACCGGTTTCCTGGACTTGAACGCCAGCAGCGCCAGATATATCTGTATGGTTATTTCGTCCTTTCCACCGAAGGCGCCCCCCTCAGGATAGTTAACCACCCTCACCATTTCCTCGCTGATCCCCAGGGTTCTTGCCACCTGTCTCATGTCCCAGTATGCCCCCTGTCCGCTGCAGAACAGGTTTACGACACCCCTTTCATCTACGTAGGCCATCCCCGCCTCCGTTTCAAGGAACATGTGCTTCTGCATGGATGTCCTGTACTCCCTTTCCAGGACCAGTGGGGCCCGGCTCAGCGCCCCCGCGGCATCACCTCTCTTGACGGTCAAATGTCTGGCTAAGTTCCCTGAGTCGTGTACCTTCTGATGCCCTTCCCTCAGCGCATCATCGATAGACCTGACCGGAGGCAACGCCCGGTACCTGATCCTGATGTGCTCTTTGGCTTCGTTCGCCAGCTCCTCGGTGTCCGCAGCGATGAGCGCTATGGGTTCGCCAAAGTACCTGACCCTGTCCTGCGCAAGGACCGGAGCTTCTGTTATCAGCCCTCCATATGCGTTGACGCCGTCTATATCCCTGTGAGTGAGGACGGCCCTCACTCCCGGCAGGCTCTTGGCCGATGAAACATCCAGCGATTCGATTACGGCGTGAGCCACGCTGCTCCTGAAGACGGCGCCGTACAGCATATCGTCCATCCTCATATCGGTGAAGTATCTGAGGCTCCCGGTGACCTTTTCATTTAAGTCGATCCTGCTAACGGACGTATTCAGCGCGCTAAACTGAAGGCCGCTCGCCATGACTGGCATCTTTTGTTACGGCTAATTAACCATATCTGCGCGGCCAGCCGTCGGTGGGGGAGGGGGGTCACGTCTGAACTCGTCCGCACCGGCGGGGCATCAAGCGGACGCTGATTGAGTATCATTGAAACAGGAAATAAGCCCCCGCTGGCTGATGAACTAGCAAGCGGGATAGCGGTCAGGGAAGCACGTACGCTCTTGCGTGAAAGGATGTCACGACGCGCTCCACAGCCATGGCTATCTCTCTGCCCGGTCATGTAAGGATGCTTGCCCAATACGGGTCGTAATTAATGCACCTGTCTGGATTTATAGGGAAGTTGTCGGCAATACTACAGGCCATGCGAACTTCCTTTGATGAAAGAATTAAGGGGTGCCCGGGGCGGCCTGTGTGCATTATAAACGTTGTAATAGTAAGGCGGGCCGCCGCCAAAAATAGAATTCGATTGTGATAAACTACAGGGTTACAAGCGCTCTATTTTAAAATGGTGATAAAGTTTTTTATCTGGGGTTATAATTGCATTTTTATGAACCACTATCTGGCGAATATCTCAGAGGTTAAAAAGGAACCCGTGCCGGTAAAGGGGGAAAGGGGGGCTTATATCCAATGGCTTATAACCAAGAAAAATGGCGCGCATTACGCTGTAAGAAGGTTCACTCTGGAGCCCAATGGAATCATACCCATGCATACGCACAATTACCAGGAGACAGTGATTATAACCAATGGTAAATGCAAGGTATGTGTTGCTGATCGGGTTTACGAATTAAATGAAAACGACTATGTATTTATAGATGGCCAGGTAAAACACGCGATACTAAATCATGGAGAGCTATTGGAATTCTTCTGTATAATTGATTATCCGGATGATA
>JAJZYL010000066.1:0-3305 GCA_021798095.1 archaeon
CTCGTGAAGCTTCCGTAATGAGAAAGGAAGGCGGCCACCGGCCAGCTCTCGGCGGCACAGAATGGGCAGAATTCCCCACCCACGAAGAATACTACAGGCTTGCCGTCCACCGACCACAGGGTGCCGTTTACAGCCGTAAGATTCGCGGTTGCGCCCATCATAGGAGAGGGTCTAAGGGAACGGAGTTCCATGTTGAGCTTAGCTGTCGAACCGTTCGGTGTTTGGTATGAAATATACCCTCCTATCGACAGCAAAATGATGGCCGCTATCACCACCAGGATGGCTAGTCTGTGGTTGCCTTTGTCAGTTCTGTGCTTTGACATATGACTACCACCAACCCTTGGTCAATTCTTCCCTATGGCCAGAAGACCAGCCATGGCGGGGGAGGACGTGATCGAACAATATGAAACTTAGGTAGACTATTAGGTAGATGCTCGTTGGCAGAAATAGTATGGTGGTGGCCACCAGCCCCTCCTTCGGCCTGTAATTAAAGAACGGGAACGCCAATGCCGCCCAAAATATCAAATCGAATATCAGGGCCCAAGGTACGAATACATTGTACTCCCCAAAAGACCTCGCGTTCATGACATAGTACACATAATTGATAGGGAGGCCATTACCTACGGTCCCCTGCGTGATAAGATAAGCCGGTGTGCCCATTACGTATAACAGGGTGACGCAGGCCACTACGACCAGTAGCCAGACATATGCAAAAAAGAAGGACTCCAACGAGCAGACGACAAGTTTCCTCCCGCGTGGAAACCTCGCCCTAAAGTCACCAAAGGAGAACTGCATAGCTCTTTTACCTCCTCCTCAATAATATCAATGTTGATGAAAGTTGAGCTACGGCCATGGATAAGGAAAATGATATGGGAATGCCCATCATCAGTATTAACGTAACGGCAAAAGCGCGGCGGATCAAGACAACTCACCATCACTTTTGGGGCTAGGGTTGAAGGCTGTTAAAACTTGCCGTAATTATTTCCCCTTCCTTATGCGTGTTGGCCAGCTCAATGTGCTTCCTTTTCATAATATAAATGGCTACAGCGGCTCCCATTGCTCCCGCGATTATCCCCACTGCAACTACGTAGAATGCGGCACTATATGAAGGGCCGAGGTCGGTATAGATCATGTACCTTATACCCGTATACGAGCTGGAAACGTTGTAATTCGCGCCTGTAATGGAGACGCTGGGGCTGAAGCTCCAGGTGTTCGTGTTGTTATTCACGTCAGCTACGGTCATATTGACCATGATCGATAGTGACGGGAGCCTATATGTCATGCCGTTCTTGAACTTAACTTGGAATGACGACGCACCGAACCAATAAGACCAAGCCCTATACGGAGGACCGTCGGTGGAGTCGTTAGCGGCCACATATACTCCGTCCCTTATGCTTGGAAAGGCCGAGGACAGGAGAAAATAATATCTGTTGCTCGCGGGCCCATAATTTGGAGGGCCGGTAAATAAAAACGCATTATCGGGCTGAGAGCCATTAAAGTATACGTAGGACTGAAAAAGGGCCGTGGTGTTTGTAAATTCGGTATAGTTTATTGCAGGATATGTATAGAACGGATTTCCAGCGGCCAGGTCTCCGCCCTGCGGGAGCATAGCAGCAAACCCCTCCATTTGATATGAGGAATTCCCGGTTATATAAAATTGAAAGTCAAATGAAGAGATAACTTCGTTACCCGTCGTCATAAGTGAAAAGTTCAACCAGAACGTCCCCTGTCTTTGAAGTGGAATGGAAGCTAGCTTGGGCGTCAGGCTCGTTGGCACAACATTGACCACAGATGGATGATCTGCAGGCCATGGCACTTTGGGAATTGATATGAAAACGGAGGAAATTATAAGCATCATCGCAAGAAAAAAGGAGACGGATGACATTTTGCCATCATCCCCGTGTGTATAGCTCAGCAAGAATCACTTCCCTGGGAGAATCCTAATACCCAACCCGATCTGTAAACGTGGAACCCCAAGCATTGGCCGTACCCCGTAAGCGCATACATAACCGTAGTTGATGCCGTCTGGGAGTTAAGGCTTGTGTAACCGGCAGAGGTAACCGTTCCTGTGAAATCTCCCCCAGTTACGCCGGCGTTAACGGAGAATGACACCTCTGCGCTGAACGATTGAGACTGCGTGCTCACTGTAGAGAGGGTTAGGTCGACAGTGTTATGAGGTGCATTCCCTACCGCCAAATTATAGAAATAGGAGAAGCTATAGTCTCCAGTCGATGCCGCTGAACTATCGTATTGGTAAAAGTTGCCGCCCTGATTCATTACGAAATCGTCTTCGATATTCCCGTCAAATGCTCCGCAATAATACTGATGGTAAACATAATCGTACCACGTCCCTTGCATATAAACGTCATAATTTAGCAACGCTCCTAGCGTTCCTGGACTCACCCAGGTCTGGGCGGTTGGAAGTGTTTCCTGTGAAGACACTGAATATACAGTAGCGCTTGACTCTGACAGGCCGCCTCCGTTAACTGAAGTATAGGAATATGCGGCGCTGTATTGGCTGGGGGTCGGGGAATTTACAACTTGATCGGTGTAGTTCTCACCCCATGAGTATACCGCCCCCTGTAACATGTTTTCGGTCCCTATTTCGTATGTGTTATAAAGGATCCAAACCGGTAGACCGCAGCTATCGGAGCCGTACCCTGAGGCCGAGCCGCTTGAAATATTTGGAAGTTGATACGGTTGGCTGTTTCCAAGCACGACCTGTGCGACCAGCGACGCATTAGTCGGCCGGTAATACAATACGCCGTTTTCAGTGTTCATTAAGTATCCCATAGTATACGGCGTTAACTCAATCACAACAGTCTTTGCGTTGCTTATTGTAACGACCGTTGCATTAAACCCAACTTCTGGATCCTGTGCATAAAAGGAGTACCTTCCTTCAGGTAGATCTATTATACCGTTATAAGGCATATCGCCTGAGAATACCACATTAATTCCGGTCGCGTTTGTGATAAAGATCTGTGTCTGCGATGGAGAAACGACGCCTTCAGATGAGCCGTTGGTAACCAGAACGTGGACCGGGAAAATGGGTTCCATAGTCGTGCTGCCTTGCCCATTAGAGGCTGCATGTACATATACGGGAATTGCGGCAAAAACCATTGAAGCAGCTAGGAAAATGACGATGATCTGGCTCATGGGGATAGGGGTTTCCTTTACGTAATGCCCACATATCAAATTTTTTAACACCATTTGTTCATTATTCTAGTAATGTAGTTTCTTATACGGGTTCTTACCAGCACTGGTAATAAATCTTATAAGAAAGGTCTTACGTTAACGAAAGAGAC
>JAJZYL010000066.1:3315-6985 GCA_021798095.1 archaeon
CCTATTCGGCCAGCGATTAGCTGTAAGCCTGAGAGATGTAAAAATCCTCCGCTAAAAGCTGTAATTCACCGGGCTTGAAACTTCTACCGTCTGACCGTTGGCGTACGTGATGGTTAAGTTAGCTTTAAAGGAAAATTCGGACGGCTCTTTGGCGTTAAGGTGTAGCCCATTGCTATGCATCCACACATCGCCAGGCGTTATGTTGTAGGCCGTTGTTTGAGAGATTTCTGAAAAGGGAAGTACTCCGAAGTATAACTGAAAGGTCATGGTGGCATTCACTATGGTCTCCGTTCCGGCATTCCTCACCGCGAAAGTCCAGGTCGCGTATTTGAAAGAGGGCACGAAGATTAGGCCGTTGCCCATCACGGTGGCCTGCGCCACGTTGGATTGCGCCTCGTGAGCGAACGGCGTCACCAGAGCGGTTATCACCTGTGTCCGGCCGTTAGCGTATAATACCGTGAAATTTACGGGGTAGGAGCCTCCGGGCTGGACCCCGGCTATCCCGGAATACCCGCCCGAATCGCCGTGGCCGGGTTCTATGGAGAGAGCCTCTTGAGTCATCGCATTGCTGCCGACCAAAAGGGTGGCATTGATGCTGGTGATTTCCACCTTTCCAGCATTCACTATGGTGTAGCCCCACGTGGCGCCCGTGGCGCCAACCGGCATCGCCAGATAGTCGACCTGTACGACGGTCCGGTACGTGCTAAAAGGGGCGCCAGCAGACATCTCGTATGCGAAGACAGACGCGCCGGCAGCGGCTACAACCACAATCACAATGACGACCTTCAGCAGTCGGGAAGCCCCCCTTGCCCTTTTGGCCATCAACTGAATCACGGACTCGATGCCATTGATAGTTAATAAGTCCTCTGGTAGCGGCCTGTTATTACTATACATCTATAATCAATTATTATTATTATCATTATTAGTTTCTTATACGGGTTCTTACCAGCACTGGTAATAAATCTTATAAGAAAGGTCTTACGTTAACGAAAGAGACACGTAGGGCGTGTGAGATAATTGCAGCAATGAGGAGCGATGCGCCGAGAGCTGAAAGAAAAGCGACCCGCATATCATCTATTGATGGAACCAGATTTGGCAACGAGGCATAGCCACGAACGAAAGGATAGATGAGCAGTTGATGGATGGGCATGACCAGGAGAATGCAGCCTATCACAAGCAGGACCAGGACGATGTTTTTCTCTTTGGCCTTAAGCGACAGAGCAGGCAGCCCTATCGATAGCGGAACCATTGACATAAGGGTGCTGGACCAGAATCCCGTAAATCGCACAGAATACCCCGGCGTCAGGTAGGCCGAGGAAAGCGCATAGTACTGACGAAAAGCTAACGTCAACCCTATCGTCCCCAGGGCTATCAGGATCAGCGGCACAGGAAACCATTTCATATGTAAGCCCTCCTAATAGCCCAGGGTAACCGTAGACGAGCTTCCCGCAGATACGTAGTAGCCGCACTGTGGGGTCTCGCTGCCATTAACCCAGGTGCTCCAGGAGGGGATCACCCCTCCTCCGTTGATGGCAAGGTTCGTGAACTGCGTGGCCCCGCTAGGCGGATAATCGCTGCAGGAGGCAATGCCATAGGCCTCAAGGGTCACATAGGCGAAGTACTGCTGTGTAGCCTCCGCCTTTAGGGTAGTTGAAGCTCCTGTAGCGGAATCGGTGCTCATGACGGACCATGTACAGCCTCCCTGCAAGCAGAGATTCAGTTGCACGTTGCCCTCCAGGGAATTACCCTGGATTACGCCGATCGGCGTACTATAATAGGTCCCCAAACCAGAGACCGCCCAGCTGGCCATTTCCCAATAAGGGCCCCCTCCGGCCGGGCTGTCCCCCCACTGCAGCACAGGCTGGAGGATTATACTATGGTAGAGGTCTTCGGTCGCAATGAAGATGTAGATAAGTTGACCGTTGTCTGACGATGGTGATGATGGAGCCACCCAGCTTCCGGAGAAAGAATTGACGGTGGAATGTTCAAGATCGGCGTATTCAACTGCGTTGAAGCCAGGATATTGAAAAGGCTGAAATTCCCCCGTAGAAGTATATCTAATACCTCCAGCATCGTAGCCTATGGCGGCATCGCAGTTTTTCACGGACAGGACGGCCGGCGTCATCTCGGTTCCATTCTGGAAGACCAGTGTACCGTTACTGAGCACGATAAAAGGTGCATTGGAAAGCTTCGCCCTATAACTGATGGCTGTGCCGTTCGACAGCACGACTGTCCCGTTCGGAAACCAGTACGAGACCCTGGTAAACGGAATGGGCGAAGCAATTATTACAGCGGTTCCGTTCGGCAGGATGACTTCTCCACCAGATAAAACTGTGCTGCCTGAAGGCACGCCATGCACATCCGCGGCCGGCGCCAGCCCGAAGGGCGTCAACGCCATCTTGATGGTATTGGTAACATTCCCATTAGGGGTGGTGAAGCCGTGTGCCACAGGTTGTGAATATATAGCAAGGGGGACGACTGCGGCGACCAAGAGGAAGAGCAAGGCGATGGCCTTGGTAAGCCCAAAGCCGCTGTGACCAGCACTATTGGTTTTGTCATGAATCTCCTTATCGAAAATAAATACCGCTTTTATAATCCGTAAATTAGAGCCAAAAGGCATTTTATATATTTGGAAGAAGTTTCCATAAATATTTTATTACCAGCACTGGGAACAAACTATATTAGCAAGATATGCAATTAAAGGAAAGTTGAGGGATGGGTATTACGCGGTTCTATATGTGCTATTGATGCTGTCCATACTGAGCACCGCCCTGGTCCTCTTCCTGACACTCTACAACCTTACGGTTGACCCCCACTCGCTGCTTCCCTGGCCTCTAACTACGGTGCCATATCAGGGACCCCCACCCCCGGGCCTTCCCACCTCACCAATCCTTCAAGCAGCGGCAATCTTTCTCGGGGTACATTCACTGCAATTTGCCTCTGGAAGCTGGCTATGTTTTGGCGGTTTCATAATATGGAGAGGCCGCAACAGGTCCAGGTGGGCGACGCTGGGCTTTGACCAGAACGTCTTCGAGCTGTTCAAGAGGATGAAGGGGGCAACGACGAGGATGAGACTGCTTCAGAACCTTCAAACACCCAAGGACAGGCATCAGCTGGCAAAGGAATTGGGCTTGGAATGGAGGACGGTCGATTGGGAGATAGCGGTCCTCAGGAAGTATGGCCTGGTCCAGGACCAAGGATCATATGGAAAAATCGTAATGTATCAACTGACCGACCACGGAATGGAGCTGCTCAAACTCTTAAGGGAAACCGAAGCAAGCGCGCCTTAGCGTGGGATGACGTCACATTCAGAATTGCTTAACATATGTTAAGGGAAACCCTTTTACGCCTTCCTGATAAACCCCCCGTATGAAGAAAATGGACCCGGTCTGCGGCATGGAGGTGGACGAATCCACACGGTACAAATCCCTTTACAGGGGAATGGTCTACTTCTTCTGCTCGGCGAACTGCAAGGCTGAATTCGAAAGGGACCCCGATGGTTACCTGAAGTCAGGCCCCAGGTCGATGCCCGAATGAGCCAGGAAAAGGGGGAAAGGATCAGGGTTGTCGGCATGCACTGCGCGACGTGCGTCAACACCGTAACTAAGAGCATAGACAAGGTCAATGGCGTAAACGGCGTTTCGGTCAATCTGGCCACGGGCTACGCCGA
>JAJZYL010000067.1 GCA_021798095.1 archaeon
GGTACTGGACCAATTTGGCCTGACTGGCTACAAGGATAAACCTAACAGGTTCTTATCCGGTGGAATCAAGAGAAAGATGCTAGTTGCTACAGCCTTGGCATCGGAGGCTCGCATAATATTCCTGGACGAGCCTACCACAGGCCTCGACCCAATTTCCAGAAAAGAACTATGGGATGTGCTGAGTGAACAGAAGAAAAAGAGGTTCATATTCCTTACTACCCACTATCTGGAGGAGGCAGAGGCGCTGGCTGATAGTATAGGGATTCTTGAAAACGGGGAGCTACTAGCAATTGGAACCATGGAAGAGCTGAGGTCAAAGGTCAGGTACCCATATACAGTGAGGGTAAACGGTGAGATGGATTTAACATCAATCGCAGGAGTGGTCATCCAGGAAAATGGCGGATATCAGCAGATAATGACCAGCAGAGAGGAAGCTTATTCAATATCAAAGAGACTGATAGAAAATGGTGTAACATTTTCGATCAGCCCGGTATCGTTAAATGATATATTCTTCTTCTTTGCAAAGAGGCGAGTAGACGGTGAGAAGGAGTAGGTCTAGCCAACTTCTGGCATCGATATTGGTCAACGCCATATACGCTATGAAAAATTATCCCATAATGATGGTCAACGCCTTCGTGTCCCCTCTCGCGTTTCTTATAGTATTGACGCTAGTGAGCCGCGGCGCACTTTTTGGGGTCGCAGTAATAGGAGGACTGATAATGGCACTTACCTCGAGTGGTCTATCGCTACAAGGGGATCTAGTTCATTTTAAGGTTGACTTTAAGCTTCAGGACATGGTGGTCAGTTCCCCAACTACAGCTTTCATTTATCTATTTGGGATGGCCATATCCGAACTTATTTATTATCTTCCAGGCATCGCGGTATTATTGGCAATGGCTTTTATCAATCTTAAATTTGGGCTTTTTCCAACGCTTCAGGTAACCGGGGCGATGATCTTGATGTTTGTGCTCGCGACAGCCCTTGGGTTCATGCTTTCTACCCATATTTCTGACATAATGGAAAGCTGGGCGGTAACCGGGGTGGTATCAATTCTACTTTCGACTATCCCTCCCGTTTACTATCCAATAACATATATCCCCCTGCCCTATAGATATGCGGCCTATCTTTCGCCGACCACCTATGCCGCCCAGATAGCCCAACAGGCCATGGGGTACATTCACTTTCCTCAGGTAACGATCGATATAGATTGGATTGTGCTCATTGGAGTCAGCGTGGTGCTACTTTTGATCTCCGTAAAGAAGACTAGATGGAGGGAAATCTGAGCTTCCGGATGGTCGCTAGTAAAAGCTTTATATACCATTCTCGTATCTGAGCGAATCGGTGAAGTTGATGAGTAAGCCTGTGGACTTGGGCAGTGTAAAAGAAGGTTCTTATGTAGTCTTGGATGATTCACCCTGCAGGGTGGTGGAAGTGGAAAAGAGCAAGCCCGGAAAACATGGTAGCGCTAAGGTGAGGCTTGTGGCCATAGACGTGTTTTCAAACGTTAAGCACAGTTATGTGGGGCCGGCGAGTTCAAGAATCGAAGTTCCGATGATAGACAAGGGGGCCGGGCAGATCCTATCGATAAGCGGGAACACCGTCCAGATGATGGATATGCAGACGTATGAAACTATCGATGTAGACTCGGTAGAAGAAGAACTTCGCCCGAAGATCCAAGCGGGGGCCGAAGTTGAATACTGGCGCGTCATGGGGAAGATAAAACTAGTCAGGGTTAAATCCTGATCGGCTCGTCTATAGGTTGCCGTAAGTTTATCGATGGGCGGACTGACCTGGTGAGGGATGAGGTTACATTTTACGGCCAACTAGGCAAAGGGCCGGTAGTTCAGTGGTAGAATGTCCGCCTCGCACGCGGAAGGTCGGGGGTTCAAGTCCCCCCCGGTCCATTAAGTAACCATAATTATCTTGTTCTTTTTATGCTATGATCCTCGAATAGGTTAAGTATTAATCGGCGTGCATATCTAGTAGTGACAGGATCAAGTTGGCAATTCTATCCGGTATACCCATAGCCATTTCTTCACTGGCCTTTCTGGGCATCCTCCTTATTACAGCGAAGGCTGGAGAGGAGGTATTCCACAGGCTCGGGTTAACACCATTTGTTGGAGCCATACTAGTAGGCGTGCTTCTTGGGCCTGGTGTATTCGGGATAATAAGCGTCCTACCAACCATATCCCTTTTCATCAGCCTCGGGATAGATTTTCTTCTGTTTGTTAGTGGTGCTGAGGAATTTGATTCTGCCAAGCTCAGGAAGGTCTTTAGGAAGCGGGGTTCGCTAGAAGTATCACTACTCCAATTTGTGGTGCGGTTAATAGCCATAACAGTAATCTCATATCTGATATTTCATTCGGTTGTAGAAGCTATTATCATAGGTATAGTGGTCGGTATGAGCAGTGCTGGGCCTCTCTCTAGGTTACTCAGTGATACCGGCCTCGCTAGGACAGATGAAGGTACAGCTATATTTTCTCAGGTCCTCGTTATAGAGGTTGCCGCCGTCATATTATATTCCTTCGTTTATGACCTAGTGGGTAAATATGTCACAATCACTAATTTAGCCATTATATCTGGCGAATTGGTAGCAGCGGTCCTGGCCATCATAGTTTTTGGTAGATTTATAATGATACCACTATTAGAGAGGGTTGAGGTTAGCTTCAAGAGCAGGGAAGCCGTGTTCGCCATCATAATCTCTATACTCCTTATAGCCGGATTCGCCGGGCAGATTACAGGCTTCAATGCGGCGATAGTGGCCCTGTTTTTGGGGTTACTAATGCAGAAGTTCTTGGCGGCCAGACCAGTGTTAATGGAGAAGTTGCGCGCATTTACCTATGGTTTCTTCGAACCCATGTTCTTCGCAGGCATCGGGCTTTACTTCATACGAATAACCCCCAGTCTAATTGTGACCGGGTTAGCTATCTTTGGAATAGCACTTGCGTTGAATACAACTGTAGGTGCGGGCTTTGCTAGGTTCTTTAACGTAGGGATATGGAGGAATGCATTTGGTACTGGCGTTAAGGGTGGGGTTGATGCAGCGCTTCTAGTTTCGTCAGTTACGGCCAGTGTATTATTGATAAGGAGTTATGCTTATTCGGCAACAGCAATTGGCATAGCGCTGCTCGCCATCGCCACCCCCCTTCTATTCAGGATGCGTGCTCCCCTTATTTCTGTAAATCATGAGACGGGCACAAAGAGGAAGGTGGTCAAGCAACAGCTTCAGGAAATGACGGCGGAGGAGATCAGTAAAATACTTCCTACGGTCGTACTAAGCGCCGATGAACCCGCGATTCAGGCCTTTAGGAAGCTTTCTGAGCATGATGCAAGAGCAGCAGTGGTGCTCAACTCTGAGAACATTCCAGTGGCCACCCTGCTTATGAGGGATGTCCTAACGCTCTCAAGGAGGGAAATGACAAAAGTCAAGGTCTCTGACGTTCAGCTTGCGGAAGTGGTGAAAGTGGGCAGGAACGAGCCGGGGCTCAGGCTTACAGGCATCTTCAGGGAAACTAATATACCCATCATTGCTGTGGTAGATGAAAAGGGGGGGCTCATAGGGACCATTCAGGAAAGAGAGGTACTCAGGAGGCTCGTGGAGTCACTGGATAAGGACACCTAATATTGAACTTCAACACGATTACGTTTTAAGAGGTTTGATGGCTTTTTCGAGGGCAATGCCGCGGTACATGATAAAAGGTTTAAAAGGGCCAAATTCTACCCATTTTAAAGGGATTTTAGTATGTTTGCACAATCAGCTGGTTATGATAGAGCGTTGACCATATTTTCTCCAGATGGTAGGCTTTATCAGGTTGAATATGCTATTGAGACCGTAAAGAGAGGGACGATTGCCGTTGGGATCAAGGTAAAGGAGGGCGTAGTTCTGGCCGTTGAAGAAAGAATAAAGAAACTCCAGGATCAGGAAATGAGCATTAAGATCTTTCAGGTCGACGATCATATAGGGATAACGGCGGCTGGATATGTTCCAGATGCTCGGATCCTAGTGGACAATGCACGGCAACTAGCCCAAAATAACAGGTTGCTATATGATGAACAGGTTGAGGTAGAAACGGTGGCCAGAAAGCTAGCAGATATGGCTCAGCAGTATACCCAGTATGGTGGGGTTAGGCCGTTCGGCGTATCACTTATAATAGCGGGCGTTGATGGAGGTTCTCCTTCGGTATACACCACGGATCCAAGTGGCACCTACCTTTCCTATAGTGCTATAGCTATAGGAGGTGGTAGCGATCAGGCAAATGAATTTCTAGAGGCCAATTATAGCGATGGGGATTCGTTGGACAAAGCCGTTGACCTAGCGCTGCAATGTATAACCAAGGCCAGTGAAGGAAAGGTGGACCCGAATAGCGTAAAGGTGGCTACCATCGATGTCAAGTCTAGGATGATGAAAAGGCTTTCAAAGGAGGACCTTACTCAAAGGATGAACGGGTTGGCCCAATCTCCCAGTAGTTAACGTGGTTCAGTTGTCCTCCAATAAAACTTCTATAGTTAGGTTTTCCTTTGGGAATGACAAGTTCGAAATCATCGTTAAATCTGATGCCGCCTTGGATTATAAGTTGAATAAAAGGAAGGATATAGAAAATATCGTAGTTGCGGACGAAGTGTATGCTGATTCCTCTAAAGGATTAAAGGCATCCCGTGAAAAGTTGAAGAAGGCGTTCAAGACCGAAGACCTGAGGGCAATACAGGAGATAATAATGCAAAGGGGGGAACTCTCATTAACTACAGAACAGAGGAGGAAGATGGCCGAAGATAAGAGAAAGCAGATTATAGCCTTTATTTCAAAGAATTTTATAGACCCCCATACCGGGTTGCCGCATCCTCCAATAAGAGTTGAGCAGGCGTTGAATGAGATAGATGTTTCGATCGATCCATTCAAGCCGGCTGAGGAGCAGACCAAACTGATAATAGAGAAGCTGAGGCCCATCCTCGCCCTGAAGACTGGAAACATCAAGATACAGGTTCGAATACCAGCCGTCTATACTTCACAGGCCGTTGGTGTATTAAAGTCGTTTGGGCAGTTGATTAAGGAGGAATGGCTAAGTGACGGAGGTTTAGATGCTACGATGCAGATCCCGATCGCCATGCAATCCACGCTACTTGACAGGATTGCTTCGCTAACTCATGGGAATGCGCAGATTAAGGTGATTGAATGATAATGGTGAATAAAAAATGACTATGGAAGATGATAAGGCTGGGCGGTATGTACTCCCTGGAGATTTTCTTGGGAGTGGCGAATATAAATCATGGGCTAATGCGATAAAGATAGGGGATAAATTTTATGCCACTAGGGTTGGCGTCTTGGAGATGGGGGAAGACAGAATTAGAGTTATACCTATGAGCGGACCCTATATCCCAAAGCTAGGGGATGTGGTTATCGGAAAGGTGATAGAAGTGATGCCGGTGGCTTGGACCTTAGACATAAATTCCTTTTTCAATGCCTTTTTGCCGGCTCAACATGCGTTCAGGTCCTTTGATCCGGAAAAGGATGAACTTTCCAACAAGTTCAAGCTAGGAGATCTGATCTTGGCGAGCATAGCTAAGGTCGAGCGTGGAAGGGATTCAATGCTATCCCTCGATGGGGAAGGGTTGGGGAAGATAGAAGAAGGGGAAGTGTTCAGGATCTCCCAGGTCAAGGTGCCCAGGTTAATAGGGAAGAAGGGGTCCATGGTACAGAAGATTGAGGAACTAACTGGAGCCCAAATATTTGTTGGTCAGAACGGCATAATAGTTGCTAAGGGTCCAGCCGAGTCGATAACAAAGGTTAAAAGAGCCATAGAAATCGTGGAGACCATGGCGCACATGTCGGGGTTAACCGATAAAATGGGGGATCTCCTGCGTTAGAATAATGGTGATTAATGATGAACCTAATAGATGAAGGAGGAAAGAGGTTAGATGGAAGGTCATTTGATCAGCTCAGGCCCTTTAGCATGGAAGCGGGTCTATTGAAAAGTGCCTCCGGATCTGCCTATATAGAACAAGGAGGTAACAAGATCTTGGTCGGAGTATATGGGCCAAGGGATAGCAGGAGCAGGTATGGCACTAACCAGGACAAGGCGGTATTAAAATGCAGATACCATATGCTCCCGTTTTCTACAGAGGAAAGAAAGTCTCCACAGCCATCAAGGAGAGAAATAGAAATATCGAAGGTGATAAGGGATGCACTGGAACCAGCGCTCCTTCTCGAGGAGTTTCCTAGATCAGTGATCGATATTTACATAGAAGTGTTGCAGAGCGATGGTGGATCAAGGGGAGCCAGCATAACGGCGGCTTCCATAGCGCTTGCGGATGCTGGGATACCGATGAAAGACTTGGTTTCGGCAGTTGCAGTAGGCAAGGTGAACGGGCGCCTGGTGCTGGACCTGAGCGATACAGAAGACAAGGAGGGGGAAGTCGACCTTCCGATAGCGGTTATGCTGAACAGCGGCTTGATAACGCTCATGCAGATGGATGGGAAGCTAAGCGAAGATGAATTTAGGCAGGCTATAGATCTTGCCATGGCCGGCGCCAAGGAACTTAGGGAAGCCCAGAGGAAGGCGCTTGTGCAGAAGTATTTCAAGGAAGTGAATTCATAGATGAAGGGATTAGTTTTGGATAACCTGAGGAGGGATCAATTGACGGATGCTATATCCAAGGGTAGAAGGTTAGATGGCCGCGGAATGAGCGAATATAGAAAGTTAGAGATACAGCCAGGTGTAATCCCGAAGGCTGAAGGTTCCGCAAGGGTTAAACTTGGTGATACTGAGGTTATGGCTGGCGTAAAGATCGAGCACGGAAAGCCATTTCCAGATACACCTGATCAGGGGGTACTTATTATC
>JAJZYL010000068.1 GCA_021798095.1 archaeon
GTATGAAGGATCCACTTCAAGAAGCTTGATGAAGTACGAGCTTGCGCTCCCTTCATCGCCCACCTCCGCGCTGTGTATCCCAAGGAGGTTGAGGGCCTTAACGTAATTTGGATCTATATCTAACGCCTTCTTGAAATAGTCTATAGCCTCTTTCACCTTTTTCTTACGGCTATGGGCCATTCCCATGTAGAGCCAAGCCTCCTTTTCCCCTCCATTCATTTCAGTGATTTTCTTCAGCAGCTTGATCCCATTACCGCTGTCCCCTTTGTCAACGTATGACTTGGCCAGCAGCATCAGGGCCTGCTGGGAGTCACCATTCGCCTTAATGTATTCCTTGGCCAGCCTTATGGCCTTTCCGTAATCCTTATTCTTGTACATTTCCTGCGCCTGAGCTAGGATATCCGATTGCACAACGGTACTTGTAATGGTGAAATTTATGTTTTACTATGGTTTATAGGCGGCTCAATAGGGGTTGGGCCGTTGAAGAAGAGCCTCGTGCTTCCAAGCGTGACGAACTGGGCGTCGCGAACCGAAACGGTTACTGGCAGTTCCGCAACCACCTTTCCAAGCGCCAAGCAGTGCCTTCTGGGAAGGGTCCTCACTATCCCCTTGACCGTATCAGCATCAACGATAGCTGCCTGGGCTATCATTTCCAGGTCCCTTTCGTTAGTGAAATTGAACAGGAAGATGTTATCGGCCTGCCTGTAGACGCTGGGTCCCAGCGCGTCTGGCTGATTCGTTATGAAGGTTGTAAATATGCCATAGTGCCTCATCCTCGTGATCAGGTCTTCCCAGTAAGTGTCCCTGAGGTATAGATGAGCTTCCTCTGCGAACATAAATATCGGTGGAATCTCCTTTCCCTCTAAAAGGTCCAATAGCTTCGTGAGCACGATCTGGACAAGTATACGCCTGGATAGCGATGATATGGTAGGAAGTGAGAAGATCATGGCAACACCTGACGGGAACTTGTTGATCGTATCCTTGAAGTCCACCGCTGAAACTTCCGAATCTATAAATAGCCTTGTACTCATGAGAGAGTAATAACGCGAAAGCAACGCGTTCTTGACCATCTCGTTAGACTGCCAGTTCAGTATAGCGTCGTACAAACCTCTCATGTTGAGCCTTCCGTTTGCGACCAGGTGATCCCATATCTTCATGAACTCCCTGACCGTTATGCTCGGCGTGTCTAGCGCATGGGAAAGTATGTCTATGAAGACCCTTTTACCGAGGTACTTGAGTGTGAATCCCAGATTGGACCCGACCTGAAAGTTCTTCACCCTGTCGATGAATGGAGATGGCCCACCGTCCTTATTGAAGGAAATCCCGCCGTACTCGCCGTTTATATCGAAGACGACGACATATGCACCGTGGGCTATCAGCCCGGAGATCAGAAGCTTTGAAAGATGAGATTTACCGGATTCCTTCTTGCCGGTTATTATTGTAAGCCTTCCGTCCAGATCCTCACAGTCGATGCCGAAGCCCTCGCCTCCAATGGTGTTCCCTAAATCGATCCTATGGGCTTCAGGCCTGCTAACATACCTTATCATCCTGTCATATGGGAACCGCTGGATCCTGTTCTGCGCCCTGCTGGGCAACCAGTTTACATCATGAGATAGGGTTTGGCCATCAATCGAGGCCCTGATCTTACACCTTAGGACCCTGGCGTCCTTGATCATATAGGAAACGCTCTGGAGCTCATTAGGGTCATCTATCTTGCTCACCTCCGGATGAAATAGCTCATCCCTCAGGATTTCTTCGTCAACCCCCGGTGCGTCCATGTACGTCTCCTCATAGGCCTGGATCAGCAGCGTCCTCAGATCAGAACCTTCTTCGATCGAAAGATATTCCCCTTTCCTTACCGTCTCATGAGGTAGCGCTAGTATGTCCATTTCATCGCCATGCTTAGCCAGTATCCTCATCATAAATCACCTTATATGCAGGCTTCCAAGCAGGACCCTGCGAATATCCTCCCCGAAGAGCACCTTTGAAGCACGAGAAGCGACCTTCCCCCTGACTCCCATCAGCTCGGCGTTCGAAAAAATTGATAGCAGATGCGCTATCTTGAGCGACTCCGGATAACCGTTGGACATTACCTCGCTCCTTTTTAAGGACGCAAAGGTAAGATCGGGTTCCAGCCCGTAGGGCAAATCGACCCTAAACACAAAACCATCGTCTGCAAACTTGACAAGATACTTCCTTCCATACTCCCCATGAGAGATAGAGTTTATCATTTCCGTGATATCAGCATACTTCATACCGTCGAGGCGGGCTAGGGCCGAATAAAACGGCCTTATGGGCCGCAGGTGCGTAGTCTTGCTTATTCCCATGAATTTGATGTTTTCCTTCCATCTATTCATGACCTGCGCAAGGGCGGCCGAGGATGGACCAAAGGAGGGAGATTTCAAAGCGCCATCTACCATCACTATCCCTTTTCCCAAGGTTCTTGCAGCCCTTCCTATCGTCATAGCTTCCATATAGCTCCTAAGGAACCCCATGGCGATCTGCTTATCCGCCACCATCATATACGCCGGTAGCCTTGCCCCCACAATGCCCCTTATCCTACCTATATTGTTAGGCCCAATATAGGCAATAAATGGGCCTAGACGATAGTACTTCCTCTTATTGTTTATTAAAAAGGAAGCGGCTGCCTTTACTGCATAAACGGAACCGCTCTCGGTTTCTGCTACGTTCAGGGCACTCGAATCTATTCCCACTACGTTCTCCTTTAATCCCTCAGAATTTATATTGTTAAATTCAATATCGAGTAGCTCCTCTTCCCAACCATCGAGCGGCCTTATCTCCTTATCTTCGTCTATATCGAAGATTATCTTCTGCCCGTTTAGATAGTCAATGCTCATTGCCCCCATCAGCTCATCGCCCTGATCCTGGAAACTGGCAATTTCACCATCTACTGTAGCCACTTCATTGCAGGCGCCGGCCACCGATATCGGCTCGCCATTATTAGAAGTAAAGTTTATTTGATTGCTCAATTTGAACAACAATAGGTATGCTAAAGGGGGGATATAAATATTGCTCAACTTGAGCAATAACAACAACAAGAGCCAAATAAAGATTAGGCTGAAAAAGGGGAGCTGGGAGATCGAGGTGGAATGCCCTGAGGACAAGATAGACGAGGTCATCCCGAAGCTGCTTGCTAGCCTTCCAATGGGAAGCGTTCAGGAGGATAGGACGGCAATCAGCAGGGGGATCACCTGTAAGACGTTGTTAGAACAGCTATGGAAGGAAGGCTGGTTCCTTCAGGACAGGACGCTGTACGATGTCGATGAAGAGCTTGGACGGAGAGGGTACCATTATGACAAGTCGGCCGTCTCCCATTCCCTGACCGACCTGACGCGCGAGGGCGTCCTTACAAGGGTCGGGATGCCCAGAAGCTACAGGTACCTCCAGAAGAAACCCCCGACGCTATAGGTAGAACAGAGATATTGTATACCACACAATACTATCTTATGACTCAATCGGGTATGCTTCCCTGAGGGCTATCCCCTTGCTGGTTCGTTAGCAAGCAGGGAAGTTGTTTCCTGTTTCATTGATATACGGCTAGCATCCATCTGATACCCCACCGTTGGCGTCTCCTAAGACGTAAATTCGAACATGCCCATTCCTAATAACGCGCGTCGCAATACAGTTATTATTGCTTTGAAATCCCTTGGTGCGATGCATCTGCATCGAGGGCAGAGAAAGGTCATCTCCGAGAGGGTGGCCGTGTGGCTGGCATGGCAAAATTGGCACTCCTTAGTTGTGTACTCCATCAACAGAGCTGGTCAGTATGTCATTTTGCCTTGTCCTCCGCTCAACTTGATTCCAGCATATTTAAGTTTCGAGCTTGATTAAATTAGAGGCTTACCTGAACGCTAAAAGGGCGTCATATTGTCACCATCAAGCCCTTTAATGGCATTTCCACGAAGCCAGCATATATTTATACAAAACAGAAATTGCTTCGCTTGTCCTATAGCCCCCTAATGTTTTTATAAGGCTAAATTGTATGGAATATAAAGAATGGAAAACCAGATCCTAGTTCTTTCAGTGGACAGGGACAATGACGTGGGGGATAAAGCCTCCGTAGTTACTCCAGTGATCGGCCGGGAGGAGTGTTTGAAGGCCGCAGTTTCGCTTTCACTTGCCGATCCGGAGGAGGCCGATGCCAATGCTATAATGGGCGCTATAAAGGAGTATGATGACCTTGTCAGTTCAGGCCGGAGCTGTCAGGTAGCGGTGGTGGCCGGCCAATCGAAGGGAGGGGTTACAGCGGACGAGAAGATAAGGGCTGAGGTCTCCCGGATTAAGGAGAAAATAGGCTTCTCAGAAATCATGCTCGTCTCCGACGGGATCGAAGATGAATTGGTGATGCCTATACTGCTCTCCATCGCACCAATAATCTCCGTAAAGCGGGTCATAATCAAGCACAGCAAATCTGTCGAGGAGAGCTACATAGTGCTCGGGAAATACATCAGGATGGCGTTATACGATCCACGCTATTCGCGAATATTCCTTGGTATCCCTGGATCTATATTTCTGCTTTATGCAATAATGTACTTCACACCTTATCGAGACTTGGCGCCGTACCTGATCCTATTGGTAATAGGCGCCGCATTCCTTGTACGTGGGTTCGACCTGGATAATTATGTAAGCAGGGCTAAAAACAGTCCATTCTCCCTTACCAAGTTCTTCGGGATAGTTTCCAGCGCGCTCCTAATCGTCATAGGGGTAATAGTTACGGCATCGGCCGTAGGCGGCACTCCCGTATATCAGCAACTCATTTCAAACGGTTTCACCAACTATACGGCGATCGAGTACCTGACTGGTTACGCCATTGTGAAGTTCGCGCCCTACCTCTGGATAGCGCTGGCTATTGATATATTTGTAAACGCATTCTATCACTCGATAAGGAGGAGTGCCCTGTTGGTTAAGGACCTGACCATCCTCGTATCGCTGGGCCTGTTCTATTTACCTCTCTTGGACCTCGCCACGGTATTTATGAATCCTAAGGAGGCTATTCTCCCCCCAATAATAATAATCCTGAGCGGCATAGCCGTTATAACCATCGTAGGATACGTCGGTTACAGCATTTACATTGGCAGAAGGGCTTCTGGTCATGAAAGCCCTATCCTGCATGACAGGAAGGAGCATGACTGAAGACGTAGGTAATGGCCCCAAAGTTTTCTTCAATTATCAGGGGAATCTCGAGAGTACTCCTGATCGACAGGCTTTATGAACTGGTCCTAGAGAACGAGATAAGAGGCTATAGTGTGCCGAACCATATCGGCATAATAATGGACGGAAACAGGCGATGGGCTGAGAAAAAGGGATTGCCCAGCTTTATGGGTTATCTGAACGGATCAGATACTGCGGAGAACCTCCTCTATTGGTGTATGGATTATGGAATTAAGGTGGTAACCCTATACGCCCTTTCCCTTGAAAATCTGGACAGGGAAAAGGGACAGCTGGACATAATACTGAAGTCAATTTACGACAAGCTTCTAAAGCTTGAAAGTACGGGCTTGCTTCAGAAGAACGGGATACGCTTTATGGCCATAGGCCAGACATCCATGCTCCCCCAGTTCCTGAAAGATGAAGTGGAAAAGCTACGCGAGATGACCAAGGATAACGATAAGATGTTTTTGAACATCGCCATTGCTTACGGCGGGCATGATGAAATAGTGCAGGCTGTCAAGGGTATCCTGAGGGACTTTAAGGAGGGCAAGGTGGATATAGACAGGATAGATGATGACAGCTTCTCCAAGTACCTATTCACTGGTGACCTGAGCGAGCCTGAGCCGGACCTTATAATAAGGACCTCCGGAGAGATGAGATTGAGCGGGTTCCTGCCGTGGCAATCCTCCTACAGCGAACTTATCTTCATAGACGAATACTGGCCTGAACTAAGACGGATCGACCTGCTGCGCGCCATAAAAACCTATCAGGGGAGAAAGAGAAGGTTCGGGCGCTGACGGACGAGCTGTAAAAGTTCAGCCTGAATTCTGTGTATATGTGTTTAACCTTTCGTTTATTTTCCTGACCAGAAGGTCATAAATGGCCCTGTGAGGCTGCTTGTACCAGCTTTGAGACTCTGACAATGGCCTGAGTTCGCTCAGGTTCTTCAGGCTCATCTGCAGATGGTTCAGGATCCCGCCGCTTTCATAGCCGACCCCTGTAAACAGATTGCTCTGTCTTTCCGACCAGTCCCCGGGCTGGTCCAACCCAGGATAGTAATCTCCAGCCATTCCGCTGACCACTTCGTAAGGGGCTATTGATTTCAGCAGCAGGCCCGGTTCGTTGCCTCCCTTATCCACACCGTACAGCGGCATATCATAGCCGTTTCCGGAGAGGGCGGTCAGGTTCTCGATAGCGAAGGCATAGCATTCGATGTCCCTCCCCTTCAGGAAATCAATGATCTTTAGCAGGCCCGGTTTTGAAATAAACCCGTACAGCACCATCATGTCCACAGTGCACCCGGCCTTCTCGCACTCCTCCAGAAAATAACCGAGAGCTGCCAAGGAGGTCTTTCCGCTCGCCTCAGTATCAGGCTTGAAGAGGGTCACATGGCCAGTCGGGAGCGATTTAAGGTCGCTGTATATTATCTCCAATTCATTATAAACGTGGGCCTGATAGGACCTCTTGACGTACTTTGGTCTCATCGAGACCCTCGATATTTCCATATCCCTCTTCTCCCTGGTGATA
>JAJZYL010000069.1 GCA_021798095.1 archaeon
GACGGCATATCATATGGGACCTCGTGTTAATTGTATACAGGGAAAAGACGTGGCTGATAAAAGTTGAAAGCGGAAAAAATTCCAAACCCACCTTTCAATCATAGACCTTGACAGGATTGTTGGGCTTCCTTACGGCTCCAGGGTGAATTTTGGCGTAGACTACCTATTTCTCAAGCCCACGCTTGAAGATATCATAATGAAATACAGGAGGTTGATGCAGATAATTTACCCGAAGGATGCCGGCTACATTCTGGTAAAGCTCAACATAACCCCGGGAATGAAAGTGCTTGAAATGGGCACCGGAAGCGGAGCACTGACATCATATATAGCCAACAGCCTGAGGCCAGGCGGCGGGGTCATATCCTACGATATCAACGAGAAATTTGTTGAAATTGCAAGGGAAAACATAAAAAAGGCTGAGCTTGCTGATGTTTCTGAAAAGCTGCGGAAAAAGATTGAAAAAATAGAGTCTATGCTTTCCCGCCTTTGAACGAGGAGACAAGTTCCTTTAATTCCTTCAGTTCATCCTTCAGCCCCTCTATGACAGTGGACTGCTGGTAGCCGTACAGCGGTGCCCCGCAGTTGGAGCAGTAGAGCTGCGATGGGTGGTTCGGGGCGTGGCACCTGGGGCATTCGATTGTCTGCGGCTTCGGGGGCTCAGCGGGCCTTCCGCCGTACACCTGCTTGATCTTGTCCCTCAGGTCGTTTGCTGTCAAGTGCAGGTAAACCGAAGGCACCCTGGAGCCGAGTACCCAGCCATATTTCAGGCAGAGCTGGGATTCACTGAAGCCGAGCCTGGCATCCCTAGTTGCAGCTGAGTGCCTGAAGAGGTAAATCGTGACGTCCTTCTTTATGCCAGCTGATTTGGCAAGGTCATTAAGCTCGTTTAAGCGACCCTGGTAGCTCCACCCGCTGTTGAATGTATTCCTGTTCAGCCACAGCGAGGCTTCGGGCTTATCCTTTTTCGGGTGCAGGTTCAGCCACTGGCTCAAAAGTGAAACGCTCTTGATGATGTAAATTGTCCTCGAGCCAGTCTTGCCGTGCAGGTTTACAAAGGTGTCATTGCCGTCAAAGGTTATGTCCTTCATCCTCAGCCCCAGTATTTTAGAAGGCCTTGCCCCGATTTCGTTTTCAAGGGCAATGAAAGCCCTCACCATCGGGCTGT
The DNA here is from genome assembly GCA_021798095.1 of archaeon. Classification (GTDB taxonomy): domain Archaea; phylum Thermoproteota; class Nitrososphaeria; order Conexivisphaerales; family UBA164; genus JAJZYL01. Next base: position 1,166 of record JAJZYL010000069.1, read on the forward strand.
CCGATGCGTTCAGCATGGCATTCACCTCATCTTCTGTTAACAGGTCCTCAGGGTTTCTCGTTTAGTTTTTCTTTATGGTTGTGGTTATCTACCCCACCTCCTCCGGGTACCTGTGCCTCCTGACCCACTGCGGATACTCGCTTGGAGGAGCCCTGAGCCACTGGTAGAAGCGTTTTAGCACTATCAGCATGTCCTTCCTGGTGTTTGGTGTGTAATCTGCGGAATTTATCCACGCCACGAGCCTGTTGATGTCCTTCATGCCAGCTTCGGAAAAGCCCTTTTCCATGTGCCTCCTCGTGACGTAAAGGTGGGACAGGTATTTCTTCACCCTGTTGCTGCTCAGCCTCTGAGCTAGCAGCAGGTCGGCAAATTCAAGCAGCAACAGTCCATGTTTTCAGCCTTGAGCTTGCCCACGTATCCTGCCAGCGTTCTCCTGCTGTGGTACATGTCGTCTTCCATGCTATTGATTCCCAGCGAAGAATTTAGGGCAGGAGCATTATACCTGCGGTAGGAGTGCTCCGGGCGGGATTTGAACCCGCGATCAACGGCTCGAAAGGCCGCTATGCTTAACCGAGCTACACCACCGGAGCTAACAATGCACAGGCGCTCTAGCTTAGCGGATTCTGCATCATTCGTTGATGGTTATGGGTGTATTTATAAATATTTTTTATATATGAACTGGAGGATTGGCGTATAACCGCATTAGCTAATTGGATTGAATTAGATGGTATACGCCGTCATCAGAAACATTAAACATGCCTGAATACACGCCCCAGTCATTCATAAGGACTTCAAGATCATGCTTTCCACCAGGCCCTTCAAAATTCATTACACTCTGTTCAGAAAGCTTGGCCTTTAAACTTTCTATGTCAAATGGGCCTAGGGACGCGGCGGTTTTAAACGGTTCAATCAGGAAGAGGGATCCCCTGATGAGCTCCTTCCTTCTTTTAAGCGTGGACCTGATAAACTCCGTTCCCTTATCGGAAATTATTATGTCGCCATCCCCAATGGTGATGAACCCCAAGTCGTCAGCTGCGTAGACTATGGGCATAAAATCATCGAGGTCCACTTCGAGCCTTTTTTCAAGCTCAAAAAGATCGGTCTTACCGGCGAATTCGTTTTGTAAAATGAACAGTAGACCCAGCAGGTCGGCCACGCGGGTGCTAGAATGCATAACAGCCAATTTTATATAGGCCTTGTCGGTTCCTTTTTAAAAACTTTTATGAAATGACAGCCAATCTCTTTGGTTTAAGGCGTTGATTTGCTGCTCATAAGTATAAATAAATTAACCCTAAGGCCTATCGAGGCTCGAGTTTCCCAAAATGGGGGAAACCCATAATTTAAGGATGGGTACATAAAAGACTGGCTGATGATACAACTATTTAAAAAATCGAATCAATCGATAGTGCTGATAGTGCTCCTAATAGCAGGCTTTTCCCTAATAGGTACTACGGTATCCACTTATGCTCAACAGCCTTCCCCCACCTTAATCTACGTCAGCACGACAGGCAGTAATACCACTGGGAACGGGAGCCCGAATAACCCATATGCCACAATTTCATATGCCGTAAGCGTGGCGCCTCCTTACTCTGTGATTAATGTGGAGCCTGGGATCTATCATGAAATGGTCATTATAACTAAGCCATTGACGCTTGAGCCAACGCAGGGAAGACCAGTAATAGACGCTACGGGCCAGATGTTCGGAATATGGGTTAAAGGGATGGACTCAAATGGCACTGTGGTGGATGGATTTGCGGTTCAGAACGCAGATAGCCATGGTATATACGTTCAGGACACCTTTAACGTGCTCATCCAGAACAATAATGTAGTCCACAATGATGTCGCCCCATTCCCGTCAGCTGGTACAACGGGCCCGTTCAACAACTCCGTTGCGGCAACACAAGTAGGAATAGAGCTGGACGGTGTTTCCAACTCTACAGTGGCAGATAACCTGGTTACCCTAACCGCGAACGATGGCGGCATTGCCGTTCATTCCGAGAGCGTTCAGTTTACCGCCGGCGCACCGGGGGAGATAGTGGGTGAGTATAACGCCCCCGCCATAAATAACTTCATCATAGATAATACCATACTGGACAACCATGGTGGCTGCGGTGTAGTGATCAGTTCATTCAATCCCGGGGAGCCGGTCGCCTATAATTATGTGATAGGCAACACCATAACCAGCAACGCTGCAGGTGTAATAGTGGCCACCAATGGTCCTTTTGAATCAGTAAATAACACATTGGTCGAAGATAATTACATACTTAACAATGAGGGGCCGAATGTCGTACTGAACCTTGGCGGCAGCCTGATAACAAATACAACTTTCAGGGCAAATATAATCTCCGGGAATGCTGCGCCTTCAACACTGCCGAACGCACAGCCCACCGGCATACTGCTGCAGGCGATCCCGATACAGCACCTTCCTCCAGCGCAAACCCAGGACAGCTCCATAACCGATAACACTATTGCCAACGAATACTATGGAGTACTGGCGGTCAACGTCAACAGCACTGCAGTTAGCGGGAATACAATGGATAGCTCGGTTACCATCCGCCTGGCAGGCGTCACCCCATTGAAGACACGGCTGGAGAGCCTTGACGGAGTTGTTTCTGGACTCCAGTCCACACTGGGTACCCTGCAGAGTACAATCAATCAGCTACAGTCATCACTGAGCACCATATCTTCGCAGGTGAACTCACTACAATCATCTTCTGCTTCACAGACGAGTGTCAATGTGCTGTCAGGCGAAATTGCGACTGCAATGGACGTAGCCTATCTGGCAATCGTCATCGCCATAGTGCTTGGAGTCATAGCCATCGTCGTGGCCATGAGAAAAAGATAAGCAAGTATTAAATATCCTTTTTTGTTTTTTTATTTTTTATTTTTTTATGGAGTATTATAATTGAATAGTTTTGGTAACAACTCAGCCGGAAACATGACGATAAGGGGCTCACTGGGAGTGGGCATACCCATGCTGGTCATCCCGGTGGTCCTTCTGGTTGCCGTGCTCCTATTCCACAGCTTTCTCTTTCTAGATTACCTGCATGTTGCAAGCGGGCTTACTTGGACTGGTATGGACCTCACACTCGGCCTCTTCTTCTCCAACGTCATGAGGGGGCTGAAAAACGAGCAAAGGGCCAGAGTTGCAATAAGGTTGACACCTGTTATGCTCTTCTTCATGCCTTCCATTAGCTCAGTTACCATAACGGCCGGAATATACCTGGCTGGGGCCGATGGTTATTTTCATCCGCTAAACGACGTGCTTGTTATCGCCATCATCATAGCAGCCACGCTCTTCATAATGGGAATAGGCATATTCCTGCCTAACGAATTGAGGGTATACAGGGAGTTGCTCAAGGGGCCGAGGGGCGATATCAAGAAGGCCATCAGGCTGACCATGCTGAACCTCAGGCTCTCCCTGGTCATGGTTATACTGCAGATCCTGATAATCCTGATGATGGCACAGCTTGCCACTGGTGTATTCCTATGAGCGAAGAGATGAACTCACTTTTCAGGGCCGGAACTGTTTCTGTCGTATTCCAGGCCCTGGCTATCGTAGCCGTCCTCCTTTATAATCACTTGGTCTTCATGGACTACCTTCATGTCCTCAGCGCCGCCATGTGGGTTGGCGGCAACGTATTTATGGGGATAATATTTTACCGGCTGATCAGGACCTTGCCTCAGGGGGATCAGGTCGATATAAGCAGGAGGCTGCTGCCTCTGACGCTTTTCTTCCTCCCCTCGATTTCGGTCACCACCATCATCACGGGGGTGGACCTGCTGAGCCGCCTGGCGGCCTTTGTACCTCTGGGCATAAGGCTGGCCGTCTACAGTCTGGCGGGGGTCCTCTTGATCATCAGCTTGTTAGGCTTGCTGCCGAACTCCCTGTACATTTACCGCGGGTTCAATAAGAGCACCTATGATGCCGGATTCATAATGAGGAAATCGCTGTCTAACTTTCGCCTCTGCCTTATTCAATCCATCATTCAGGTAATGATGATAGGGGTAATGGCGTACATAGTAGTGGTCCTCATCCCCTAGTCCAGCATATACCCATCTTCGTCCTATGTACAGCGGGATCGCTGGGGGGTAGGTAGTCAGGAAGACATAGTACGGCCTTTTGCGCCTTTGCCATATCGCGAGCTCTTTCTCCTAATGATATAGTATGGCACCAGCACGATACCAGCTATCACCGAAAGTACACCCGACAGGAGAAGGTATGATACCACGGCCGCAGCTATGTTTATGTTGTGCCCCAGGATAACCAGGCTTGATCCGGCCTCGGCTGGATCTGCATTTGCTATGATCACAGGCAACATTGCCAGCCCGGCGATCAGCGCTATATTTCTGAGCGTGAACATTGTGCCGCTTGCGGCCGATCTGAGGCTCGGCGGCCCTATATCTATGGCCAGAGTGGTTGACGCGGCCCAGTAGACAGAACCACCTACGCCCGCTAGGAAAAGCATGATGGCTATATACAGCAGGTCATGAAGGAAGATTCCGATCAGGGCGATGGTTATGCCCTGAAGCACGACACCGCCGAACATAATGATAGTTCCCTTACCAGTTCTATCCAGCAGGTAGCCTCCAAGAGGGCTTGCGAAGATCGATGATATAGGGTAGGCCGAAAGAGCTATTCCGGCGACAATCGGGCTCATCCCCAGGTCATTCTGGAAGTATATGCTCAGGGCATAGAGGACGCCGAAGAAGGCCAGCGCCTGAAGAGCTGTAGAAGCTAGCAGAAAAAGATATGACTTCTCCCTAAGCAGAGCCCTTGGCACAATGGGCTTCCTTATCTCCGTGAGTACAAATACGGGGAACAGCGCAGCCGCCGCAATTTCCCAGTAGGCATTAAGGAAGGACAAGCCCACAACCAGTGGGACAATGAACAGCAGGAATCCAGCCAGGTTCACGACATCAACCCGGTGTCCTGGATCTCCGGGAGTGGCAGGCACCCTTCTGAGACCAAGGGCCATCGCGAAAACCCCTATGGGAACGTTTATCAGGAAAATCAGCCTCCAGTCTATGACAACCAGAAAGCCGCCCAGTATTGGCCCAACCAGCGTCCCGATAGACCAGGAAATTGCATTTATCCCCACCGCTCTGCCCCGCTCGCCACTTTCAAAGGAGTCCATAAGGATCGGGATTCCCAGGCTTCCCATTATCCCGGCTGCGGCTCCCTCTATGGCCCGCAGGATCACCACTATGAGCACGTTTGGAGAGAAAACTATCAGAAGAGAGGAAACCGTAAAGAGCGCAAAGCCCGTCATGTACAGCGTCTTCTTCCCGAATCGCGCCGCCAGCGAAATGCTGGGGATCATCATCGCAGTAGCGGCCACCAAATATATTATTATTATCAGTGACAGGTACGAAATCCCTATGCTGAAGTACTGCCCTATTTCGGGGATAGCT
>JAJZYL010000070.1 GCA_021798095.1 archaeon
ATGCATAGCTCACCTTTGGGAACTTCCCTTTAAGCGCGCTTATCTCTGACCTTATCCTTTCATGATCATCCTTTTTTACTACAATCCTATATATCAGATCGCCTATATATTCCATTTCTGACCGTCCCATGCCCAGCCTGGTCAGTTCCTGAGTGCCCATCCTTATTCCCCCAGGGTCCTTAAAGTGCCTTCCCTCCTTTATATCGCTAGGTATCATGTTCCTATTCAGGATGATGTTTGCATCCTCAAGTTCCCTTTCAACCCCCCATCCTCCGCCTTGGGCAGTTACATCAACCAAAACCTGGTGTGATTTCGTAAATCCATTTCTTCCTCCGATCACCTTCAGGCCTCTGGCGGACAGTGCCTCGGCAAGCGATTGGGCGTTCCTGATCACATTGGTAGCATAATCCTTGCCAAATGCAAGCATCTCTGCAAAGACTACGGCCTTAGCGGCCATATGGTGTAAATGGTGGTTGGAGGTATTGCTTGGAAATACCGATCCCTTGATCTTGTCCGAGAACTTGTTGAAGCTAACCACGATCCCACCCTGAGGGCCTGGCAAGGTTTTATGGGTGCTCCCAGTCATAAAATCAGCCCCCTCCCTAAGTGGGTCCTGGAATTGGCCTCCCGCTATCAATCCGAGGACGTGCGCCCCATCATACATCGTAAGAATTTCGTTCGACTTCAGGTAATCTGATAGCTCCTTAAGCGGGTGCGGAAACAGAAAGACCGAGCCGCCAAAAACGATCATCTTCGGTTTCTTTCCCTCCTTGATCATCGATTCTATCTTCTGCTTTGTCCTGTCAACATCTATATTCATTTCTTCGTCGTCAAATGGAATATTTTCTACGACCAGGCCGTGAACGGCCCCGGCCGTACCCCCAAGCTCTTTCTTGCCATATGTTATATGTCCGCCGTTCGGAATGGAAAGTGAGAGGATACGATCTCCAGGATCTGTGAACGCCGTATATATAACTAAATTTGAATTGACGCCCGCTATGGGCCTAACATCAACAAACTCTGCTCCGAATAGCTCCTTGCCCAGGTTCTGTGCAGCTATTTCAACCTGATCTATGTATTTGCATCCGGCATATACGCGTTCTCCCGGCCATCCCTCTGCATACCTATTACCGAAGTCGGAGAGAATGGCCTCCCTTACCGCTGGGCTCGGCACGTTCTCCGAAGCTATCAGCGTTATCGATTCGCTAATCCATTTCTGGTGTTCCTTCAGGAGCTCAAACAAGTGGTCATATTGCCTTTTAACATCCTGTCCTTGCATACGGGCGTTTACTTGACCATGCTATTTATACTTTAAAGCGACCCCGGCCTCTAGTTTGCTGACAACGATATCCTTTAATATAAATGTTGTAAATAATTGTATCATGCGCAGGCAGCCTGGTTTTGGATTTCTGACAAGTAGGCAGCTTGATGTGCTGAAGCTACGGAAGAGCGGAATGTCATATGAAGATATAGCAGAAAGATATGGAACTACGCGTGAGAACGTCCTCATATTGGAAAAGAGGGCCCTGAGGAACCTGAAGATGGCGGAGGCTACGATCGAGGCTGCATTACATGAAGGTGTAGCGTACAAGGTCAGGATCCCTGTAAACACCAGGCTTATCGATGTACCTAGCCTGATTGTAGACTTCGCCGATCATAATGCGATAAGGTTGAGGGCCAATTTCACCAAGATATTTGATGATATAAGATATAATCTTCCAGGCGCTGTCAACAGCTCCACAACTGTCAAACCGATAGACATGTACATAATGATGGATGGTTCGCTGTTCTATATGGCGGCCTGATTCCAGGAGCAGTGCCAGTTGCTCAAATGCCGAGCTGGTGGCCGGTCAACATGCGCTGGAATTCATATGAACAGTAACGACATTAGAAAGTATAAAACCATTATCCCTATAATTGCATCGAAATAGCGCATACCCTTCCTTTCTGCCTTTTTCAGGTTATCAAGTGGATCTTGGCCCATGAGTTTTATATTGCTCTCCCATACCAGCAGGGAGATTTCCACCCTTTTCATGACACCTTCAGACACCCGTTTCAGGTGATCAATGATGTTTTGAGCTGGAGTTATATCTCCTAGCGCCCAGTAGCCTTTGCCATTGAGCGCATGGGATGCATTAAAATGGGTATCTGTAGTTACAGCCCACGAATTGTTCCCAAGCGCCTCGCGGACCCTCTGTGCTACGCCCGGCACAATGTTGTTAGAATCAAATATTAACAGGTCAAGGCTGGTTTTTTCATCTACCATATGCAGTTTTTTGATACCAAGCTTGCCGATCTCTGCAGGGAATGGATTGCCAAGGCTTTGGACGCTTAAGGAAATATTGGATTGGGCTGTGTTATCGTTGGCTATACGCTTCACCTGCCCCTCTATCTCTTCTGTGATGACCTGATAATTTCCGGTAGCCAGATTGTTGTGCCCATCAGCTAGAAGGAGCGCCTTGCCGGTCTCATCTTCGAGCTTGTATATTCTTTCAAGATAGTTTGGAGGGAAGTCATCGCTAGGCCCCTTGGGCGATATAATTATGAGTGAAGCCTTATCCGATGAAAGGCCGCTGTAAAAGTAGTTAACGCTCTCCGAGTTGACAAGATGCGCGTTGGACAGTTTTATCACGGTGGGCTTTGTATACTTTAATGAACTCAAGTACTCAGCCATCGATTTACGTGATGGCGCATTAGAATCATGGTTGGTCGTTGAGTGCAACACTATACAATCGTTAAAGCCCATCGACGTGAATATCCTATTTATCTCCTCTGGTAGATTATAGCTTCCAACCCCCTTGAAGGGGCCAGGGTGCATGGGCGGCACGACCACGCAAGCCCTATCGGTTCCATCGGAGAAGGTCAGCGCATAGGTCTTGACCTTTTTTTCCTTAGATCTGGAGTCAAAATATCCCTCTAAGGATGCGGTTGAACCTGATAGCCACGCGTCCAGCGCAGCTCGCAGGAGCAACGTTGTTCTTATCCCTAATTCCTTTGTACCCATTCCATCTAGCCTGTTTATTGTATAAATCAATATAATGAAGAAGCCAACAAATAATACAATGGTGACATAGCTCGTATCGAGGACAACCGGTCTGACTACAGGTAAGAGCGCTATCAGGAAGAAGAATAACGTAAACGCTGTAGATTTAGGTATATTGTCTACAAACTCGCCATTCAGAACAAAAAAGGAAAAGAGAAAGAGCACACCCAAAAATCCTTCAAATAGGTTTACGCCCAGAAGGTCTCTCACAAGAACGGACACCAACATTGAAATGATCCCTATGATCATGATAACCGAAAGCATGGCGAATAGGCGCCTGACTGTAACATATGATATCGTCCGGTTAGTTGAATACTTGACGCCAAGGCCGAAGGCCGCAAGTAGTAGCAGCTGCAGCAGAAAGAATGGCGTATTAAATCCAACGCCGTAATAGTAGAGGAGCCCTCCCTCAAACACCGAGAATATCGCTGCAGTCAGGATAAAGGATATTATCCTTGATCTGGGAAATCTGAGAAAGATACTTACCTTTCCGTTAAGGGTCTCATTGGCATTGAGCATTTAATATTACCAGTGCTATTTGATTATGGGCAAAACAACGGCTAATATAATGAACGCTATGTTTGCTATAACAACTATTTCTGGTCTGAGCTTCAGCCCTGGCTCATCGGTCTCGTAAAACCGAAGCAGACCAGCACTCGACGCCGGCAGCGCCGACGCCTTCTTTTTGGAACTCATAACACCCGATAATTAGCTAGCATATTTAAATTAATCGATAAGTCTGCCGTTTCTCCGCCAAACGCCCTGTAAGGTTCAGTCGTGTAATGGTTGAATCTGGATGGTGAAGATGAGCACCAGGTCAGCCATGTTATCATATAAATATTTATAAACACGCCTCCATGGTCTTTAAACCGATGCTAAATCCACTCTCGCTGTTCGGTTTCTTTACGCCTACGGGCTCTACAGAGTACACCATATACTTGATTATAGTGTGGATACCATTCTTGCTGTTCATAATATATGGCCAGAAGCTACAGGGATGGGCAATACAGGGGGATGTGGTACGCGGTCTGGCTCGCCTAAAGGCGGATTCCGATAGATCGAAGGTTACGTTTACAAGTTTTCTTCAAAAAATGGGAGTAGCCCTGGATGGTCAGAATAGGATTAATGAAATGGTTGAAATGGCTACGATCATGCCGGTGAACTTGGATCCGGTTGGAGTTGTAAGCAAGATGGATCATATAATGTCCACCCAGAACGAACAGATAAAGAAGGACATAAAGAACATAATGTTAAGCGCATCAGATTTGAATCGAAGCGTCGCATCCAACATGCTGGAAATCGTTTCGTCCATAAATCTGGTGTACAAGATAGTACGGCACTATATGCTCATGAGCAAAAAATCTTCAAACAACATCTATCTTCTGGCCCAACTGCAGATGATATTACCCATAATCCTTAGGGAGACTGAAGCACTGCTGGGTGCGATGGGCGCTCTGGAGCATGGACAACCTATAGGTGATGGTGCTGGAGCTCTGGTGACTTCACAACTGTTGATGGGCGTCCAAAAGGTTGACTTTGACGATGAAACGGTCTATGGTGAAATGGATTATAATAACAGGAGGATCGCTATCGTAAAGGCGAAGGGCCCGACGGCCTTCGTGGGGCATGTAGATGACGCCCTTATTAAACTGCTTAAGGGCCCATATTCAGATTCTTCCGCGATAATTATGATAGACGCCGCCCTCAAGCTTGAAGGAGAGGACACAGGCAGCGTTGCACAGGGAATAGGTGCCGCAATAGGTGGATTGGGGGTAGAAAGGTTCAAAATAGAAGAGATATCAACTGCAAACAATATACCTGTCTATGCCGTAATTGTCAAGGAGTCCCTCATAGAGGCTATATCCATAATGAGGAAGGAGATAGCCGATTCCATGGATGAAACAAGGTCGACCATATTAAAGATGGTCGAGGAAGTCATTCCCGAACACGGGAAGGGCGTCATAATAGGTGTTGGGAATACGTTAGGCATAGCCCAGTGAATGGAATATGATGAAACAAAAGAACAGCAAGCTAGACAGGGTTTATACGGTTGAAGAATGTGCGATATGCGGATATAAACTGAAGCGGGATTTCAAGGACGGGGATTACGTCCTCAAGGAATCTGGCGTCTGTCCAAAGTGCAATAAGGCTATGGTTATCAAGTACATATTTGCGGAGTCTCCTCCCAAGTAAACTCCTATCTTTCGCTGGTGACTACAGCGCCATCTTGGGTTATGAACACAGTGTGTTCGAACTGTGAAACATATCCTCCCTTGACTTCCAGGAGTGTTGGATATTCCATTAATGCGTTGATCCTTATTAACTCGTGAAGTTTTTTAAGGACCCCTTCTCCGTGGTCGCGTACCAGCCATCTTGAAGCAAAAGGCAATCCCCTGTATTTCTTCCATATGTCATGAGTGAGTTCATCCAGCTCCTTCACCTTATTCCTTCGGGGATTTATTAGGCTCATTATATTGCTCCCATTTCCGTCTACAACAAACCCGGATTCATTTCGCTCTACCAGAAACGGCTCAATAGCATATGCAGTATTCGGCTTGAACTCATTCCTGACCGGCGTCCTGATCATGGGAATCGATTCGTTCGCATGCAATATATACTGATCTAACCTATGGCCAGAAAGGTTTTCTATCATTCCAAAGCCCATTTCCCTGGCCCTGTCCTCTATTAGCCCGCCTAGTTCGCTGAATTTTAAGCCGGGCCGGAGAGTCCTCAATGCCTCTGACAGTATTTCGTTGTTTGACTTGACAAGCCGGTCGTATTTACTGTTAAAGGAAATAGTTATGGCCGTGTCGGCTATAAATCCATCTAAGTGAGTCCCTATATCCACCTTCACCACGGAATTGTCCTTTATCTTCTTAGTATCATTGTAGGAGGCAGTGTAGTGAGCAGCTTCATTATCCTGGGCTACGTTTACCGGAAATGATATTTGGACGCCCAGTTGTAGGATCATGTCTTCAATTTTTTCGCAGAGGTCAAGGATAGGCATCCCTTCCTGTATTATTGAGGGGACCCTTTTAAGCACTTCAGCAGCCGATTTTCCGGCCTTAAGGTAACTTTCAAGTTCACTCATATTTCAGATGCTATATGGGCCCCTATTAAATGTTAATGGCTGACAGGCCCCATGCGGTATACTGACATACTCCCACAGCTAAAGCTTGTGGGGTTCTCACTTTTGCTTCCTTTTCGCCTTCATCCCTCACGGTCTGGGCGGTTTTGCTTGAACCCATTGCCGAGTTTTGGCGCCTTTCCAGCCCTGAAAGTTGCGCCTCTGGAGGTATCAGTGCTCTCCTTGCATGCATCCCTGTCTGCATGCAATCGGGATATGTCTTTATCCA
>JAJZYL010000071.1 GCA_021798095.1 archaeon
CTACCTGACGGAGATATCAACCGGAGCGATATCAACCGGAGCGCGCAAAAGGATATATAGTGAGCGTTATTCGAGCGATTAACAATGGCATCTCGGCGTCCGGGTCGCTTATTTGGACCGCCTAGAGCGCCAAGTTCAATCGGAATAATCACCATAGCCCTCCTCCTTGCCCTGTTCATCCAGTGGCCCCCCAGCCGCATCGGATTGATATTGGGCCTAGCAGCCTTCCTGTCAAGCCTGTTCACACTGCAATACCTGTTTGATAATTCGCCCAGGCCGCTGACCCCGACGTTCATCGCCCTGGTCATTATGGATTCCGTGCCCTACCTTATTGGAATGGGTTTCTATGGGCTGAGGGTCCTGATATATATGGTACCCTCGGTCATCATGTTTTCCGTATATATAGCGTTGGCAGTGAGGAAAAAGGGAAGGGAAACGCTGGCCCTGGTGCTTGGCTCCACCGCTCTAGCGACGTTCTTCTTCGGCTTTTCAGCGCTGATGAACACGTTAAGCCCTCTGGCTGTATCCGTCGGATTTTTGTTTCTGATATATAATTTAGCTGAGGTCCTCTTTGTAGAGAGCCGGTTGAGTTTCAGGAAGGTGGGCGGGTATGTCCCCCTGCTCGCTCTGGCGCCGGCGCTGCTGGTGCTTCTCTTTTACCCATGGTACTTCATTATCCCCATTATCGAGCCCTTCATCAAGGCGTTGAGACGGCTGAACGGCGGGGACAAGGTCACTGGATATGAACGGGTATCAAGGCTGGGCAGATCGGAGGCCATCAGATATATCATATTCTTTATCCTCTTACTGATGGTGATAGTAGCTTACAAATATGGGTTCCATCTGTGATCAAGTTGGCCACACCACCTACCCATGAGCCATGGTAGATGATCCAGTTAAGGCTCCTTATAGCCGATGTCCTCTTACGGTTAAAACATGTGAGCTTCCTGATAGCTATCCCCTTGCGGGTTGTCCGCCAGCAGGGGACCTGTTACAAGCTTAAATTACACGCGGCCATCATCCGCCTGATGCCAAGCCATAGGTGTCTCACAAGCTCAAATTCGGGAATGCCCGTCACCACTACAGCATGTTGCCGGATCACAACCCCTGGCCTTTAAATCCCCTGGCGCAGCGCATTCACTCATGACAAGCGGTATATTCTTGGATGACATGCGTTAAATCAACCTTATAAATTGGTGTATCACTTTTGCCTTGTCTCCCATTAGACCATCTCCCAGAACCCTTACCACCAAGTGTCCGTGTAAAGCTGTGGTTCTAGACCAGGACTTGGCAATGCGCAATTGTCAGTTCAGGGTATCCTCCTTATCTACAGTTAACGCCTTTTACCTGGTTAGAGTAGCTAAGGCCTTTCCCCCAGTCCAGCAGAGTTCAAGACGCTGCGAAGCTGCCCCATTGTAGAGCTCCTTGCAAATTTGAAGCCGTCCATTTAGTTCCTTTTTCCGCCCTTCATTTGGATAGAGCCCGAACGCTGAAAGCACATCATGTTATTACAGCTTCAGCCATTTAATGGCGCTGTGCGGAAGGCCCGTCTGATCCTCCGCATCCGTATCAATTCGTCTTTTGCCCGGGCGGGCGCGGTATAGGCTCCATTAGCTTCCATTCATCTTCAGGTGACTGAACAGGATGTCTGCTGGCTGAGCCTCCCTAGTGCGCCTCAGGTCCTCCTGCCTGACTCCGCGTGCCTCCTTCCCAGCAAGAGGTAGACCAAGGAGCCCTTCGCCCTTGAAGCGTGAATTCAGAGCCTTGGACATGACGAGGTGCCCGTTCAGCATGGAAAAGGCCTGTTTATAGAGCAGCCTTGTTACCCTCCTGTTGTTGGGCGACATTTATCCAGATGCCCTGTGATTATTCCACACAGATCATCAACGAGCCGGGCATCTGGGCATGCATGACTCCCAGACAAAGTCGAGTACATCGCATATCAAAAACTTAGGCGTTGAAATCATCTTGCGGAACTACTGGGGAAGGGATAATATTTATTAACATTGTTAAATGTCATGGTAACATATGAGCAACGAAGAAACTAAACAGGGCCAGAACGTAAGAAATATAGAGCTTTCTTCGATAGCAAATAATGTATTAGCCGCAGTTGGTATGGCCGATGTGGTCAGGACCACGTTAGGCCCGCGTGGACTAGATAAATTGCTTGTTGATCAGTTAGGGAACAGGGTAATAACCAACGACGGGTATACCGTACTAGTTTCTATAAAAACCAATCACCCCGTAAGCAGGCTTTTGGTGGAAATAGCCGAAAGGCAACAGATGAGCGTTGGTGATGGTACTACATCAGCAGTGATCATGGCAGCCGAAATGCTCAAGGAAGGTTACAGGATAATATCGGAATATAATATACATCCAACTAAGATAATAGGGGAAATAGATGAAGGGTTGCCCATCATTCAAAACTATCTTAAGGCATCCGCCATCTCCATCAGTTCGCTGCACGATCCGTTATTATTTCGTGTCATAAACACGGCCACCTCTTCAAAGCTTGATGGGAAATTTATTGCAGAATTGATAGCCAAGGCTGTGGACCTGCTGGATAAAACTGAAAGAAAGGACTTCCGGCATGGGATAGTGCTGTTGAGAAGGCTAGGCGATGACCTGTTTATCAACGGAATAGCTCTGGAGCATCTACCGATTGACGTCTCGGTGCTAGAAGGAATCAAGGCGCCCACGATCTGCTTGGTTAAGGATACATTGAAGTTACCATTGAAGGATAAGGAGGAAGATGACAGGACGCAGCTCATTTCAACCTTCGAAAGTTCCAAAATAAACATAATAATAACCAACGCGCCTGAAATAGACCAATCGCTTAGGCTGGCGCTAACGACAAGGGGGATAGCCATAATAAGGGTCTCCACGGAGGAGCTTGAATTGCTTTCCAAAGCGCTTTCCTTGAAATGGGTTTACGGAATAGAGCTGTTGAACAATGTAAGCCCTCCCATAACTCAAATAGATTCAATAGATATAAACGAAGATGATGAGCTTACAATACTCAGAAGCCCGAAGAGTGGCGTAGTAGCCACTCTGCTAATAGGCGGAGTCACTAACGAAACATCGAAGGAACGCATGAGGACCACCACTGATGGAATATCCGCTGCGCACTTTGCCATGGAGGGCGGGGTGGTTGCCGGAGGCGGGGTCGCAGAGTTAAACTGCGCCAAATACCTTCAGAAATATATGGCTGAGAAGGGAATTCAAAAACCGGGATTCGACGTTCTGATAAAGGGGCTGGAGAGCATATCGAGGCAGATACTTGATAATTCAGGTTATAACGGCTATGAAATGGCGCTCAAAATCAAGGGAAAGCCCGATGGGATGGGGGTGGACATAGATTCGGGTAATTTCATAGATATGGTTCAGCATGGCATAGTGGACCCGCTGGTCACCAAGATAAGCGCGATAAACGTAGCAGTTCATATAACTAAATCCATTCTCAAGATCGACAGGAACCTCCTTAAGGTGGAGGATAAACAGGATGTCAGTACATCCTGAGAAAGGGCACTCCCCTGTTTATTTCCTTCAACCTGAAATTTTTCCAGATATCCAGCTGTACATCCTTCAACTTATCCAAGTCATCAGATAGGGCCCTTATAACCAAACCGTCACCATAAGGCATGGATGATGCACCGCCTGTCACACCATCGAATCGTAATTCGTCCTTTGAAGCCCTCTTGGAGAACCAGTACGCAGTAAGCAGGTACTTATTGCCTGCAAACAGAATATTGGATAGCTCCTTGTCGCGACCGTAATAGTCTGAAGAATCGAATAACAATATCTTCCCATCACGTTCAACTATGAACCTCGATGAAAAGACATCGAAATTCCAGAACTCACCCATTGCTACCCTACCTGGCATAAATATTTCGGAGTAAAGGAACGACGCAGCGCCTTTCAAATGGATGGTGGTCCTTTGGAACCATCTAGAGTCTTTAAATACAATGGTTTCCTTGGGCAAATATTCAAGCCTGGAGCCTTCGTACAGGTAGATATCTGTATTCCTGCTTGCATAATTAAGGTCCATCCGGTAGACCTTGGTAGCCGTCGTGTCCGTTATGAACGCTTCTGACCCTTCATTCAGGGTAAAGCGGTAAATGTATCTGTCCCCCTGCACTATGCCGCCGGTAGGGTTTGAAAACATGATATACGGTATGCCTGGATTATCCTGATCATAATAAAGCGCCCTTAACACCTTTGCCGGCAGCTCATTGTAAACATCGGTCAGGTACGTCTTTTCTCCAAATCTGTCAAATGTTAAGAAGGCTATCGCCTGCTTGCCAGCGGACCCAATAGCAAGAGCCGTTTCCTCGGTTTCATACCTTTTGAAAATATTAGGTGGTTCCACAATTTGATCTATCAAGCTCATCTGAACAATGCCCTCTCCCGTATTATCTTAACTAATTCATCTACTCCCTCATTATTTTTAAGAGAAGTTAGGACTATGGGCTTATCGCCCCTGACCTTCTTTCCATCCTCCACCATCAGGCCCAAATTGGCCGTCTTGATGCCGGATTCTGGTATCGTAGTCTCCACGTAAGGGGCAAGGTCAATCTTATTGATCACCAGTATGTCACAGTTTTTGATGCCAAGGCCGCCCTTCCTTATGGTTTTATCTCCGCCGCTCACGTCAACCATATAGATGAAGAAATCAGCGAGCCTGGGGCTAAATGTCAGCGTTATATTATCACCACCGGATTCTATAAGGATAAGGTCCAATCCTGGGTTTTCAGCCTCCAACCTCTCTGCCGCATCGATGTTCATGGACGGATCATCCCTTACCGCCGTATGGGGGCAACCACCAGTCTCAATGCCAATTATTAGCTTGGGATTTATTATGTCCTCACCAAGCCTCTTGGCTAACCTTCTCGCATCCTCTTTCGAGTAGACGTCGTTTGAAATAACTCCCACTTTGAATCCCTGAGATACAAACTTGGGCACCAGCTTCTCAATCAATTCGGTCTTTCCACAGCCTATAGGCCCCCCTATACCGACCCTTATTGTTCTGCTCATGTCGAATTATTTTTACCCTTAACTTATAAACATTCTACTGGGATTTAATTCGTGTCTCATTGAAAATATATCAACCACAGGAAACGACTGATTTAGATCCATAGATTTATCTTCAATCTCAATGCCCTTTATCAGCTCCTCCAGCATCCTCTGACCATCTATATAGTCAATGAATCCCATCCTAACCAAAGAGGCCATAACCTCCATCATGTTTACGTATATCAAAGATATAGCCCCAAGTTCCCCTAATCCGATATCCTCAGAGACAACGGCCATGGCTACGGGAAAAGTGCCAGGAGCGGTTTTATCGTTTACCATAGTCATATAATTCTGTGCCACTGCCCCTTCCTTAAGCCTTATTGCACTGAGTAACCCCTTGCCCATCTTCGTCAGTGTAGACCTGTTTTCTTCAGTTAACTTCGATGCATAGCATATGTTATCAAGCTCCACTAAACCCTTGATGTCATTATTTCTAACTCTTTCACGAGCTATCATGAATATTTTGTAATCAAAGCTTTTCCATATCTTTTCCAGATATAGGTTCATCACCGAGCCAAGCTGACTCCTTTCATAAACGTGTTCACTTATCAGCTCCTCCATGGCCTGAGACATAGCAAAGGAGCCCAGTGGAAAAAACGTGTCAGATATCCTTATTAAATTTAGATATTTTTTTATTTCTTCGCTATCAATCACTCTTCCTCTTCACCAGCAAAATAGCCAATGGCGGTTGTTGATACAATCTTCTGTACTACCTCCACCTTTAAGGGTAGCTTGCTTCTTTTCAATATTTCTTGCACTTTCTCGAGCCCAATGCCCGTGGTTACATATGCATGTTCCCCCTCAATCAAAACTTCAAGGTGGTGATTTCCTAAATTATATCCTAGCTTGATATTGTTCTCTATATCAGTTATATTGTCTTTCTTCTCCACCCCGACTTTTAGTACAGTTTCAGGTTCCACCTTTATGACATAATATTTATTTCTCGAGGATGGGCCAAACATATCCCCGTCGTTTATTATCTTGCCACGAGGTAGCTCTATTATTATATCTTCTCCATCGGGTGCCGTGGTCCTTAATCTGCCCCTCATCGTGTCCTGTCTCTTGACATTAACCTCAATCAATTCTCCATTGGCCCTTACAGTAGTAACACTTTCAAACTTTAACATATTAACATTGTGATAACGCCGAGTTATAAATTTTACGCTGGTCCGTCATAAATTCTGACTCCGCACATTTTATTGCATCAAAGGGGTCCCCTAATGGTCTTTAACATTTGTGCCCTATAACATGCATCCATTTCTGTTAGCTTCTACCATATTATACGTGAACACCTTG
>JAJZYL010000072.1 GCA_021798095.1 archaeon
GGACACCTATCGTAGTATTAGATAACGCCGTCCACTTATATCTACTGGAAACAGGGTGATCATTTGATCTTTCTACCGATGTGGACGGTGTACTCATGGACAACCATCTCCAAACTAATTATATTTATATATATCGTCAAGTTCAACAATTCAAATATCAAGAAAGTAAAGGACTAATCAATATAAACTCAAAGCGTTACCAAGAAATACATCATGCCTGAGCATATAAATAAGGTAAGCCCAGTCATAATATAATCACCAAGATTAAGCCTTAATTTGTACATAGAAGTCGGAACCTTTACTGAACCATAACCACGCGCCTCCATCGCTTCCGCCAACTGCTCACTTCTCATAAAGGAATTCACCATCAATGGGATCAGTATTGGAATAAGATTCCTCGCCCATTTTAAAGGGTTCCTTACGTCTACCTGTAACCCCCTTGATTTTTGAGCATCGGCAATTGAGTAGAAATCTAGCATGAGCACTGGCACGAACCTGACCGCTGTTACAAACGCAAATATAAAGTCCCGTGGTAGTTTCAACCACCTCATTACATATTCAAGCTCATCTGGAGATGTGGTGATGAAGAATGTTGATGACGCTATAACTATGTTTATGAATCTGACCGCTATGATGCCTGACGCTAAAACACCTAGCCCTACTACATAATTTATTATGAATATGAATATGGCGAAGGGAATAGTAAATAATGTCAATTTAGTCATCCTTTTTATCACCCTCGCTATAATCGAGACAGATAGGATGAATATGAGTGTTAATACAACACCATATGAATTAGTGCTAATTAAGGAAATAACTATCAGGAATGCCGCCAGTAGAAGTTTTACTCTAGGATCTCTCCTCTGTATTACCGAGCCCCCCCGTCTAAATATAAACCCCTCTATCAAATACGAAGCCAATTATCTTTCACTTCTAACAGCTGATTGATGTCCAATGCGGCTGGCGCCATCCCTATCCTGTTTGATATCTCCGCAAGTTGCGGCATGATCAGATTAGCGCTTCGAAGTAGCCCTTCATCCACAAATATATCACTAGCTCTCCCATCGCGTACGATCCTCCCGCTGGACATTACAAGTATTCGTGGTTGAAGTGGCCATATGAACTCAACATCGTGGGTGACTATTATCACGGTTCTTCCAGCAGCATTTGTTTCAACTATAGCCTGATACAGTTTCTTCTTGTTTATGAAATCTTGTCCAACTGTAGGCTCGTCTAGTACAAGCACCTCTGGTTCCCAGGCCAGTACGGCAGCCATACACACCCTCTTCTTTTCCCCTCCACTTAGGGTGAGAGGCGCCCTATCCTTAAGTGCGGTTAAACCGAAGAAGCGCATCATTGTCTCGGCCCGTTCCTTGGCTTTTACATAATCATACCCGAAGTTCTTTAGTCCAAAGGTTATTTCTTCTTCAACCGTATTCGAGAAGAGCTGATGATCAGAATTTTGGAACACCATACCCACCCTCTTAGATAAGGTTGAAACAGTCGCCTTTTTAGTATCTATACCAAACACATAGACGTTCCCAGATGACGGTTTGAGAAGCCCATTTAAGTGCCTTATCAATGTAGTTTTCCCAGCCCCGTTGGTTCCGACTATAGCTAGTAATTCGCCTTCCCCGATCTTAAGGTTTATCTCTTTTAATGCAACAGTTCCGCTTTTATGTCTAAACGTTACATTTTTGTATTCGATCAACGGTGGACAATCTCCCTGATGAATGAATCTATCGTCAGTCGGACATCATCAATGCCAAGAGCCTTTTGAAGTTCTATAAGCGGAGGTATTGATATGCCGGAAAGGTAGATAACGGGATCAACTATTACGTCTTTAAGTCGCCCAAAATTCCTTACTTCGCCTTTTGATATAACCAACATTTTATTGGCTATAGGGGCCGCCAGCTCTAACCTATGTTCCACGATTATACAGGTAAGCCCCAATTCCTTATTAAGATCCGATATAAGAGCCAGCGTCTCTTTAGCAGTTAGCGGGTCCAGCAAGCTGGTCGGCTCATCCAATATTAGGATGTTAGGTTTAAGCGCTAGCACTCCAGCTATGGCCGTCCTCTGTTTCTGTCCATCGCTCAACTCAAAGGGGGCCATTTTCCTAAGGTCACTTATACCTAGCATGCCGGTTGCCCAAGCGACCCTTTCCCTGATTTCTTCTGATGAAAAGCCCTGGTTTTCCAGTCCAAAAGCTACATCTCTTTCAACAGAAAAGGCGAAGATCTGATTTTCAGGATTTTGGAAGACGAATCCAATCGACCTAGATAGCTCATTCATCGGTGTATCTAGAACAGACTTCCCTTCGATCAGCACCTCCCCCTCGTATACTCCATTATACATATGTGGGATCAGGCCATTCATTGCCCTAAGGATGGTCGATTTCCCACTGCCACTTATTCCAGCTATAAGCAATATATCCCCCTTCTCAACCGAAAAAGATATGTGTTTTACAGCAGCCTCCTTTTCCCCTTCATATATAAAGGAAAAATCCTTAAATTCTATCACGGCCGTCATCTAAACAAGCACCCTAAAAGTCATGCCCACCCCTTCTGCAAGTGTGTTAATTATCAAAGGCTTGACCTCCCTCCACCCAATTCTAGCATTAAGGGTAGCCGCTGTAGGGTGGCCGCCTCCGTGGCCGTCCAACGTTGTAGCCATAGGTTTTATAACATCTTTCCCTAGGTGGAGATGTGTTTTTTCATAAAATGACTCACTTGACCTTCCACTAACTCTAAGCCCTTCTCCACCCTTACCTCCTACAAAAGCTACATCAGCTCCCATGCTTATGAGCCCCCTCGCCGCCGATGCTTGAAAGCTTCCAACCTCACTGATAGCTACTACATAATCACCCAACGCATATAGTTCAACCCTCTTGGCAGATTTTAGTCGTGCTATACGTTCTGACCTATCCAGCTCATTCCTCAACATCCTTCTGACATCAGTTATACTGACGTATCTGCACAGCCAAGATACTATGGCTATTGTCCTACAACTTGCCAGCCTAAGGTTCTGACTATCGAACAACATTCCTGCCATCATGGATCTAGCTGCCGATATGGTAGGTTTTATCCTGAGCCGTCTATATAACTCTCCCACAATTTCACATGTTGAGCTTGCGGTTTCGTCTACTAATCTTATATCAAAATCATTAAGGAATTCTATGTTAGGAGGATGATGATCAATAATAGCCCTCTTAGATGCCCTCTTGAGCAAATCGGGCCTGTCTAGCATATATGATGACCCGGCATCCAACACTACAGCCAGATGATAATGGCCATTCAGTTGTTCTGCTAACTTAATCCAATCCCTTATGCTATTTCCAAAGAATTCAGAAGTTAATTTTGATACCGATATTGGAGCAAGTATTTCTGCAACTCCCCCCACATATTTAATTAGTTCAGCAAGTGCTATCGCCGCCCCCATCGAATCCATGTCGGCGTTTTTATGTACAAGGAGCAACACCTTTCCATTAAACGATCTCCTTGAAATATGGTCCAATTAATTATTACTTCGGGGTTAAATGCAAAGGACCGGGTACATCACTTATTAGCGCGAGGATGTGTTCAATGTAAGTCTTGGCATCAGAATCGTCCAATTTCTGTAAATGGTTTTGGGCGTTATTAATTAGTGTAATCATATAGTCCTGCAGCTTACCCCTTTCCGCACTATCAAGTACGTTAATCAATTCTCCCTTCTTTCCCTGATCCTCTTGGTCATCCCTTATTTGATAAATCAACCCCAACAACTCACCAAACTCCTTCATTTCCTGCCCCATCTCTTCCCTCTTAGATAGTGCGGCGCCTATTTCACAGGTAGCTGCAAATAGCGAAGCCGTCTTCATTTTGATAACTCTTATATAATCTGCCAACGAAATTTTTCGCTTTTTCATAAACACGACTTCAATAAGCTCTCCTTGGCTCATCTCTGTGCTGGCGTTGGCTACTGTCTTCATTATATGCTCATTATATTTAGCTAATAGCTCCATAACCAATCCAAAGGCGAAGTCGGCAGCTATTATTGCCTTATCTCGTCCGTATTTGATATAAAATGGCGAATCATCTCTCCTTGATTTTTCCTTATCTATTATATCATCGTGAATAAGTGAAATGGTGTGTAATATTTCGATCGCCTGTGCAGCATCTAATGGATTAACCAAGGTACCACACGCTTCGTTTATCAAGAGCATGAGTAGAGGTCTCAACCTCTTCCCTCCTTCGACGGTTTTAAGGAAGGGCATAAACAGGCCGTTATTATTATGCCTCTTTAGAGTGTTTATAAGCTCTGCTTCAAACGTAGGCATCTTATCTGCAGTAAGCTTCATCAATATTGCTTCCTCTTCTTTATAGTTCAACTATCCCCCTCTTAGCGGGGGGCAGGTCATATAAATAATTTTTTCATCAATCAATAGGTGTCCCTTTTTTAAATTTTTAATTAGCGGCGGAGCCTATATTCTATTAGGCTATTTGACGATAAGATATCGTAAATAATCAGGAGGAAGCTGCGGGTACAATTATCACCATCCCAGTGAACATCTGGTGAAGCGCTTGCACGCAAACATAAAAATAAGCTTTAAAAATATAACGGAACTAAAAACTATAGGATTTAGAGGAATGTTTATTTTATGGACCTTAGCAGGTAACTTCAGTAGTTATGAACATCGATTGCGAAGAAGTTGTCAAGAGCGTGTTGCCGGCTTTCAGGTGTATGATCGCCTCTCACCTAATTCATGATTATAACCTTAGCCAAACTGAAACCGCAAAGCTACTTGAAACTTCTCAGGCAGTAGTTAGCTATTATATTTCATCTAAGAGAGGCAAGAAGATAGAATATTACTCAAGCTTAGAAGATCTAAAGAACATGGCCATTAAATCAGCGGGACAGCTCGCCACAGGTCAGACGAAGATGGATCAAGTTAGTGCTAATTTCTGTGAGCTGTGCGTTCAGTTAAGGGCGAAGAAGCTGCTTTTAAAGCAAGCACATCTTTCAATGTGTCAGGGCCCTTCCCTTACTTGACCATTACCCTTGATAATATATTTAGTAGTTGTTAATTCTCTTATTCCCATTGGACCTCTAGCATGTAACTTCTGTGTGCTTATACCGACTTCCGCCCCAAACCCAAATTGCCCTCCATCAGTGAACCTAGTTGAAGCGTTCACATAGACACATGCGCTATCTACATATCGTGTAAAATAATCTGCGGATTCAATATCACGTGTTACTATAGCATCAGAATGTTTAGTTCCATATTTATTAATATGATCCGCAGCATCTTTAACCGAATCTACTACTTTTATGGCCAAAGTTAAATCCATATATTCATTGTACCAGTCAGCGCCAGTAGCAGGTTCTACCTTTCCATCGATTTTAATCACTTCTTGGTCACCCTTAATCTTGACCCTATTATTCCTCAATTCATTGATCAACATCGGGATGTATTTTTTCGCTATTTTTTTGTGTACAAGGACCTTTCTTACAGCGTTACAAACTGCTGGTCGTTGCAATTTAGCGTTCAATATTATCCTATTGGCCATCAAGAGGTCAGCACTACTATCTACAAATATATGGTTGTTACCAGCACCAGTTTCGATTATTGGGATAGATGAATTCTTTCGAGCATACTCAATGAACTGAGCACTCCCACGGGGGATCATTAGATCTATGAGCCCGTTCAACTTCAACATCCGGAGCACGGTGCTTCTATCAGTAGATTCGATCAGTCCTATTGAATCGACTGGCAACAGCCCTGATAGCGAATCCCTCATTATTTTTACAAGCTTAGTATTAGTTCTAATAGCTTCAGACCCTCCTCTAAGTATCACTGCGTTGCCAGATTTAAGAGTGAGTGCAGAAATATCGATAGTAACATTGGGCCTTGACTCATAGACAACACCTATGACGCCCAGTGGGACTCGAACCTTGCTTATATTCAAACCACTATCAGTGGTCCAGCATTCCACCATCTCACCGACTACATCTGGCTGAGCCGCCACCTTCATGACGCCTTCTACCGCCTCCTCTATCCTAAATTCATCTAGGAATAGTCTATCCAGTAAAGGGGAACCGGGATTTGAAGCCTTAAATCTATCAACATCTTCGTGGTTAGCCGCTATAACTTCCCCACTATACTTTCTAATTGATTTAGCAATAGCTTCCAAAGCATCCCTTCTAGAAGTGTGGGAACTAATCCCCAATTCCAAGGACGCCCTTTTTGCAGCTGTAGCCTTCTCCGTTAGTTCATC
>JAJZYL010000073.1 GCA_021798095.1 archaeon
GGCTACAAGATATTCTATGGTGTAGTTTCTTGAAATTATTAACGCGTTGTTTCGTGTTCATATCTCCATGCCTCCATACCCCAATTGCTGCACTGGCAGCTTCCTCCGCCTATCCCACTTCCTGTAGAACGCCTGCACCGGTGTCTCCAGATTATCAAAATCCAGGGACATGTGCGGCCTTCTTTCATTGTAGTATGTAACGTATTCCTCAACTGAATTGAAGTGCTTGATCCTGAGCTGCAGTGAACCAAATAGCCTTTCCACCTTACCGTTTGATTGGGGATGGCCAACCCTCTCCAGTATGTGCCTTATTCCCAGTTTGGCAAGGTGCTCCTGAAATGATGCTACGCCGGGTGCCTTGTTATCCCCGTAGTTTGCAAAGAACTGTGAACCGTGATCTGTCATTATAGCGGATGGCCTGCCCCATGTTGCTATTGCTTCATCAAGCACAAGCAACGCGTTGTCAGCTGTGGCTTCGTCAAAGAGCCCCCATCCAGTAACCATCCTTGACGCATCGTCGATGTACGCTATGAACCACCTACCTGCCCCTCCACCTGGGGTCCTCCATCATGTAGTAGTCCGTGTGCCAGAGCGAGTTCGTGTGCTTCCTTTCATATTTTACCCACTTTCTCCTGCCCCTCTTATTGCTTTCAGACATAGCAAGCCCGTGATCCTTCAACGTACGGTGTATAAGGTCATGAGGAGATATATTAATTCCCTGCTGTTTAAGCATCTTCTCCATGGCAACGGCGTTTGACGGATATGAAGCAAACAGTTCCAATATTTTGTCTTCCTCCCAACTGCTAAGAGCCCTTTTCGGCCTGCCAGGTTCCTTAATGGCGGGCACCTTACCGGTATTCCTGAACTCGAGCCAGAGCTGTCTAATACGGGACTGATCCACCCCCTGCAGTTCAGCTATTTGCGCTGTAGTCATGCCGCCGTCAGCCTTTCTTCTGATGATCCAGCGTATCTTGTCATCTGTAAGCTTCATTGTATGTTTGTGGTTGCCGCGCGTTAATAATTTAAAGAAAAGAGACCAAGATATTCTATGGAGAAAGATTAATAAATGTCCAATTTAACGAAATAATCATGTCGAAGCCGGTAAAAGATCAAGTTGACAACGCGATCAAGATGATAAGCGCGGTGGAGCTTACACTTGACAATCAGATGAAAAAATTGAAGGAAAAGGATGGTGTTATATTTAGTCAGGTGGTGGCAAATTTAAAGAAAGGTAACAGGCCAAGGGCAAAGATGTTGGCTAACGAACTATCAGTAATAAGAAGAAGTATAAAAATGGTCTCGACGTCGCACTTTGCTCTAAATACGATCAAGGAGCGTCTGATAACCGTTACAGATTATGGTGAATTCGTAACCGCAATCTCTCCTGCCTTGGCGATAACTAAGTCGATTCAGAAGGACGTCTCGATGACCGCTCCGGAAGCTAGTAATGGATTAAGCAGGATCGCATCTGATCTCAACGATATTATCACCAATTCGGGAACCCCAAGCATAGGTTATTCCCCTCAGGCCGGGGAAGAGGCAGAAAAAATAATTCAGGAAGCTGCCAAACTGGCAGAACAACGGACTATGAAGACACTCCCGGAAGTTCCCAATACACTAGGCGAAGCTGAAGCTATTTAATTTTCTGCTCAAGCCATATATATAAGAAAAATATAGCCCACTCATGGCGGCAGAGGTAGATCAAGAAGCACAGAGAACGGCGAGTTCGTCTACTGAGTTGAACAATAAGAGGGGGACCATTGACAAAATAGCGAGGAGCATCGATATATCCAAGCCTGGCTATCTGTTTCTATGGATCCTATTGTTAACCGTAGTATTTTACATAATAGGAATCCTTCTATTTCCTTCCGCGATCTACGGTAGCGCGTATTTCTATGCCTTCCCGGTTAGCTTGGGTGTCATAATAACTATAGGCCTTTATTATAACAAAAGCGTGGGCAGTCTGAGAATATACCTTGCCAGCATGCTTATCATGTATTTGATTATAGCTGTTGTTAGCAGCCTACCGGGCAATTATCTGCTGGCCACGACACCTTCAACTGTACAGGGATTTGGGAACAGCATCGGGAATATAAGGCAGACCTACACTACAATTCCGTCGCTATCTAGTGAAATCTTCCTGAATAACATAAGGATAGATTTGATATCATATGTGCCTATTCTTGGAAGCTTCTTTTTGGGATATTCCATTGTTAATACCGGTTCCCTTCTGTGGGCTCTTAGCATTTCTTATAGTCAGGCTCATTTATCTGGTTGGTTCCTCGGCCTTCTGGCTGTTATTATTGCTCCAGATACCTTCACCGAGTTTTCAGCTTATGTTCTTGCAGCGATAGGCGGCATATATTTATACAGAGAACTTACAAACAAGATTACCTTCGGATCTGCAGGCCACGGCAGGGGGTATCTCTACAGGTCATTGATCTTCTTATTATCATCCATTGGTTTGCTGTACGGATCGGCGCTTCTTGAGGCGTTTTTGATAATTAAAGTTGGACTTTAACCCATAACTAAGGCGAAAACATTTAGATCAGGTTCAATGAATCCATCAACGAAGCAAAGGAAGGATGAGTACTGATCCCAAATATTATGTTCTCGATCTTGGCCAAATTAACTGCCAGTGGTTCAGGTTTGAGGGCTCCAAATATTACCACCATTCTTGGCTTAAGTGGGGAAACTCTTATCGCGACCATTGGGCTTCTGCCCAAGCCAACTTGGGTAAATATGAGTGCCCTCTCTGAAGATTTGCCAAATATCCTGTAGAACTCATTTCCATTGAGGCTTATTATGGTTTTTATGCTATCTAGGATTGTATATCCGTAAATCGGTGAATCAAGCTTATCATTCCCACATGCCACTTGCATCTTCAATGCATCAGCAAGCTTGCCAGCAGGTATTGGTTTGTCAAAATCCTCCATCTTGATTATAGCTCCCTTTAATTCCTCCGGCTCTTCGGCCGTGTTATCCTTGGGATGATACGTCTTTTTCAATTCCATTATAGTATTAACATATTTTTTTATGAATTTTGCCCCCGGCGTCCTACGTCTTCCATTTTCATAGTCGCTTAACACCGATGCCGCTATTCCGATTGCGGTAGCCATGGTCTTCTGCGATATCCCCAGTTCCTCTCTTAACTGTTTTATTAGCCCCGATGGCCGTTCATCAAATATAAGCCTTCCAGCAATAGAATATCTGTCGTCGGGCGGCTCATGATAACTCATGACCCGCGGTTATAGCTTGGTTTATATAAATATAGGCATTTTACCTTTCTTTGTAAAGTCATTCAATACAGGAAATCGACTGTGAATAATTTAATATACGTATATTAAATAAACTTTATTTTATTCATCATGGCAATGTTTTTATTAATAGAAGCCGTAACCGTAGGCGTTGGCTCAGACAAATAATGTACCCTTCAATATGGGCAAAAAGCCTATGTTCGCATTGCAAAAGGACATAAACAAGGAAGTGACTATCAAGCTGAAAAATTCGCTAGTTTATAAGGGGCTTATGTTAAACGTGGATATTTATATGAATGTATATCTTCAAAACGCGGATGAATATAACGAGGAAGGCAAACGCCTGACTAACTATGGGGACATAATAATCAGGGGAAACAACATCCTATATATCCAGGCAAATGAAGGACTCCTAAAGTAGGAATATAATTTTAACTGGTATATAGATTAAAGCATAAATCGTTGGTGGTTAAATTTAGTAATGATGTTTATGATATATATATATAAGATAAAGGGATATCTGTAAAAAAGCTTAAAAATGATTGATGAGGGGATTATGTTTATGGGAGGAACAAAAAGAAGGCCGTTGGCTTCAGTGGAAAAGGCGCAACAACAACAGAAGGACGAAAAACCAAAGAAGGGACAGGAACATGAAACCAAATCCAAATCTGATCTTTATCTATCGATATCTGGAAATGACTTGTTGAAAGCTCTTGGTGGAGTAAAAGCAATAACTGCTTATAGCGCCAGCAAGAGTTTGGGGGTAAAGGTCAATGTGGCCAGGGATGCCCTTGAAAATCTCCGCGAAAAGGGGTCGCTTGAGAGAGTGGGCGGGTACAGCGGCCATTATGTTTATCAAATAAAATCTTCTGCAGGTTAAAATCACTGCGAGGATTTTAGAGCAAGAATAGAACGATTTTATTTTGTCAAATAAGCGAATTGAACCTCAGATAGATTTAATAATGCCCGATTAAGTGGGTTTTTAAATTAAAAAATTGGCCCAAGAAAATCCTCTTTATCTATATGAGAGAGCACCATTAACATCACCAATTTCTAGTGTCTACGATTATTATTGGTTGGCAGAAAAGGTAGGTACACCATATTATATCGTGGAAGAGTCAACATTAAACGATAGATACGAACAGCTGAAGGAGGCATATGCTGGCTTTAATGGAACCGTTAGGATAGCGCTATCAATTAAAGCAAATTTTAATCCATATGTGCTCAAATTCTTTATTAAGAAGGGTTCCATGTTCGATCTTACGTCCCCCGAGGAGCTTTTTTTTCTCCTTCACTCAGGAGGATCGTCGGACAGAGTTGTATACACCAGTGTCACTGAGAGGCTTGATGAATATGAAGAAATATTATCCAAAGGTGTAAAAAGAGTAGTAGTTGCATCATTTTCAGGCTTAATGAATCTAATGGAAGCGGCTGAACGCCTTAACCTTGTTCCCGAGGTGGGGATCAGGATAAATCCGGAAGTTCCGGTCAAGGCTGAAATTAAGGCCTCTTACAAAAACGGCAAGTTTGGAGTGCCTATAGGTGGATCTACTCAGGACAATGCGACCAATATGATAAAATCCATTTATTCAACTCCAAATCTTAAATTTATTGGTTTCCATTTTCATCTGGGATCTCAGATTGAAGACCCTTCTGCATTCATTCAAGCACTGGACAAATTAAAGGCATTTTCGCAAAAGCTTAAGAGAGAAATACCTGCTTTTGAACTAAAGATGCTGGATGTGGGGGGTGGTATGCCAGTGAACTACGGTATACGTGTCCCAAGTCCAAAGGAACTTGGTACAGTTGTAACGGAGCGCCTGAACAACATAAAAGAGGAATTGGGATACGATTATGACCTTTATGTTGAAAGCGGAAGATATCTGACCGCCGAATCATCATCTCTCCTTACAAAGATAGTTAACATCAAGAATTACTCTAGCCATAAATACATCTACGTTGATGCAGGCTATCATTTATTGCTGGACACCGCATTGGTACACCAAATATACCCAATGGAGGTGTTGCCTTCAACAAAGGAGGAGCCAGTAAAAACGACGGTCGCAGGGCGGTTGTGTGACACTATGGATGTCTTTCCTATAGGGCCTGAGGCGAAGCTTGGGGGAGCCAAACAGGGAAAGCTGATGATGATCAAGAACGTGGGGGCCTATTCACTGGTTTTCAACATGCCATTCCATTCTCAGGTCAAACCAGCAGTAGTATATAGGGATGTCAATGGAAAGTACTTCTTGGCTAGAAAGAGGCAGACAATAGATGAACTATTTCAAGAAGAGGGCGGGGATCTTCTAAATAGCTGCATTCAAATAGATTGAAGCCGCACAATGCGAGTTCGCATATTATTATTTTTCTTACCTTAAATTTCCTTTAGCAAACAAAATAGGTTTAATTATGATAGTTTACTGAAATTGCTTGAAAATTATGACCGGTTCCATCATGAAACTAGGGCTTCAAGGACTGACTTTGCTGCCGTATTTACAAATGACCTAAGTTCATTTGCAGGGAGCATTTGCGTTTCTTTGATCACACTATCACTCATCAGAAGTGCACAGGCCGCCGCTATTCCCTTCAACTGTGCCAAGGTGAAAAGCGTAGCGCATTCCATCTCCACACATAGAAAATTGTATTTAGTGAGCTTTCCAAATAGATCACTGGCAGAATAGAATCCATCCTTGGAATATACGGGACCTACAAACGTTTTTAGATGTGCGTTTTTAAGGGCATTGCTCAGTTTTGTAAGAAGGATATAATCGGGTGCTGGCGCCATTCCAACATCACCTGAATATTCCCCCACTGTACCCCCGCTCCCGAAGGCAGCCGAGTTAGGAAGGACTACATCACCTACTTCAATGTCTAACCTTAAGGAACCTGCAGTCCCCAACCTGACAATTTGCTTTGCTCCAAGCATTATTAGCTCTTCAATAACTATGGAGGCTGAGGGCCCGCCTATT
>JAJZYL010000074.1 GCA_021798095.1 archaeon
CCTGCCGCTGCCATGGCACCGCGGGCAGGGCTCGATCCTGACGAAGCTGGCGAAGCCCATGCTCTGGACCTTTCTTACCTGGCCGGTCCCGTTACATGTGGGACAGGTCATCGTGGATGTTCCGGGCTTTGCGCCGGTCCCGTTGCAGGTCTTGCACTTTACCTCCCTTTCTATCTGAACTTCCTTTTCAACCCCAGTGTACACCTCCTGCATCGTGACCTCAACGTCAACCCTGATATCGCCGGTCGCCCTCCTTTGTCTGCTCACGTTAGAGCCAAAGAAGTCTCCAAAGACGTCGTTAAGGTTAAAGCCAAATCCTCTGAAAATATCGTCGAAATCAACGCCCCTGAACAGGTCCTCCTGGGTGTACTGGTTATGTATTCCCGCGGACCCATAGGCATCGTACTGGCGCCTCTTCTGCTCGTCCGAGAGCACCGCATACGCTTCCGTTATCTCCTTGAACTTCTCCTCGGCTTCCGGCGACTTGTTTCTGTCCGGGTGATACTGCATGGCTAACTTACGGTACGCCGCCTTGATCTGATCCAGTGTAGCGTCCCTCTGGACGCCAAGGGTCTTGTAATAATCCCCTCCTGAACTCATTGAAATTCACCCTGAGCCCCGGACTTGGCGGAGGGCCATTGATACCGCATTAACCTTCCT
The DNA here is from genome assembly GCA_021798095.1 of archaeon. Taxonomy (GTDB): domain Archaea; phylum Thermoproteota; class Nitrososphaeria; order Conexivisphaerales; family UBA164; genus JAJZYL01. Next base: position 661 of record JAJZYL010000074.1, read on the forward strand.
TGAAGTCTGCGTCGTAGACCTTTCCCTTGGGCTGTCCCGCCTCTCCACCCTCTCCCTCTGGGGGCGTCGATTTTTCGCCCTGAGAACCTGATGGGCCTGCGCCAGCAGTGGCGCCTTCAGCAGCTCCCGCCTGTTGTCCAGCCACATTCTGGTACGCGCTGGCCCCTATTTCACTCATTACCTTCTTGAGCCCCTCAAGTTTTTCCTTTATCCTATCCGCTTCCTTTCCGGCCAGCGCGTCCCTCAGGTCCTTGACTGCGCCGTCGATCCTGCTCACCTGTTCTGACGACAGCTTATCATGAAGGTCCCCCTTCAGTTTCTCTGAGGTGTAGATCATCGAATCCGCATCGTTCCTGAGCTGCACCTCCTCCAGCTTCTTCCTGTCCTGCTCCGCGTACTGCTGGGCCTCCTTGATCAGCCGCTCCTTTTCTGCATCGGAAAGCTTTGTCGAGGCGGTTATGGTGATCTTGTTCTCCTTCCCCGTTGCCAGGTCCTTCGCCGATGCGTTAAGGATGCCATTGGTATCTATGTCGAAGGTCACTTCTATCTTCGGGACTCCCCTAGGTGCGGGGGGTATACCGGTCAGGTTGAACATACCCAGCGAGATATTATCCGCGGCCATAGGCCTCTCTCCTTGGATGACGTGTATGGTCACCGTGGTCTGGTAATCGTCGGCCGTGGTGAAGGTCTCGGTCTTCTTGGTAGGTATGGTGGTGTTCTTGTCAATGAGCTTTGTAGCCACCCCGCCCAGCGTTTCTACCCCGAGGGAGACCGGCGTTACGTCCAGCAGGACTATATCCTTCATCTCGCCCGCCAGCACGGCACCCTGAATTGCCGCGCCAATTGCCACGGCCTCCATGGGGTCGACACCCCTTTCGGCCGGCTTGCCCATTATATCCTCAATGAACTTCCTTACTAGCGGCATCCTGGTAGTCCCCCCTATCAGGATCACCTTATCTATGTCCGCTGGCTTCAGCTTAGCATCGGCCATGACCTTATTTATCGGCTCCCTGATCCTTTCGACCACCGGGGTTGCCAGCTCCTCCAGCTTGGCCTTCGTCAGGGTCCTATGGAGGTGCTTGGGTTGGCCACCCACTGTAGCTATAAACGGCAGGTCGATGTCGGTGCTCAATATATTGGAAAGTTCGATCTTGGCCTTTTCGGCGGCGTCCTTCAACCTCATCATAGCCATGGAGTCGCCACGGAGGTCCACCCCCGTTTCAGCCTTAAACCCGTCCAGAAGGTACTGCATGACGGCGTTGTCTATATCAGTCCCGCCGGTTTGAGTGTCACCGGTAGTGGACAGCACCTGAAAGACCCCCTGTCCGAACTCCATCACGGTAACATCATGGGTGCCGCCTCCGAAACTGAATACCATGATCTTCATCTCCTTTTCCGTTTTATCTACGCCGAAGGCCAAACAGGCGGCCGTCGGCTCGTTTATTATGCGCGCCACTTCGAACCCTGCGATCTCCGCCGCGTCCTTAGTTGCCTGTCTCTGATTGTCGTTAAAGTGAGCTGGGACTGTTATTACGACCTTCTTGACAGGGTAACCGAGATACGTCTCCACATCCTTCTTGATCTTCTGCAGGATGAACGCGGAGATCTGCTGGGGGGTGAACTCCTTGCCACCCGCCTTGACCCTGTAATCGGTCCCCATCTTTCTCTTTATTTCGAAGATGGTACCAGTGGGGTTCATAAGCGCCTGCCTCTTCGCTGGCTCCCCTACAAGGAGCTGGCCATCCTGTGTAAATGCGACCACCGACGGAAACATCTTTCCCGCCGCCGTCGGCCCCTCCGCGCTGGGGATCATGGTGGCCCTCCCACCTTCTACCACGGCCGCAGCCGAATTAGTTGTACCCAAATCGATTCCTATTATCTTTTCTCTCTGATTGGACAAATTTATCTAACCTCTTTCTCCACGCCGACCTTAACTACCGATGGTCTAATCACCTTTCCTCTTAGCATATAACCTTTTCTAAGGACTTCGATGACCTTCCCGCTCGATCCCGCCTCCACTGGAGCAGTTGCGCCTACGATGTGCAGCCCAGGGTCAAATGGCGCGCCAGGCGCCACTTCTATGGCCTCCAGCCCCGCCGTTGTCAGCCTCTTATGGAATTTATCCGCGAATATCCGCAGGCCCTTCCGCATCTCGGCATCGCTGCTAGGTTTATCGGCATGCGACATGGATATCTCGAGATCGTCGATCAGGTCGAGCGATTCTATGATGAACTTATCAAGCCTCTCACTGGCCCTTTCTTCCATTTCCCTTTCCGTACGCTTACGGTAGTTATCGAAGTCAGCTCTAAGGTACCTGATGTCGTTATTCAATGCCTCCTTTTCAAGATACATGGTGCGCACGGTGTGCTTCAAAATATTGAGCAGCCGGTAGCATCCTTCTGTGTATTCGCTCATAGTTTTGCCTTATCCTTGACGTTAATAAAATTTTGGCCGGTAGTTCTATGCGACCTAACTCTCAATATGGTTAAATATACCCATCCGTTATTTTTGGGCCATGAAGGAGGGCCTGGCGGAGGTGCTCGTGGCTTGCGATAGGGCTTCCAAGGGCGAAGTCCTGCGAAGGCTGATCGACTTCGGTGACCTGAACGTAAGCCCGGGTCAGCAATCGGTTCACGAAGACGCATATACGCTTGAGAGGAATCTTGACGATGCCATAGGAAGGCTCAAGCTTGCAGATGACGTGGGTTACACCGAGCTCTTGAGGGGGTACAATGTAGAGCAGCGCACGTTTGCGGGCGGCGACTTCGATCAGGTGCTCTCCGATGTACACAGGTCCATAGACGGCCCCCTTGAGCGGGTAAACCGGCTTAAGGACAGGATAGATGAAAACGATAGGAACATGGAAGCCCTTAAACAGGAACTGGCCAAACTGAGCAGGTATTCCGACATTGACTTTGACCTATCCTACCTCAGATCCCAGGGCAGGTTCGAAATCAGGCTGTTCTACTATGATGGGTCGGCCGACCTTGCTGCGCTGTTCGTGGGCTCCATACTGGCGAACAAGCGCACGAGCCAGGGGACGCTATGGCTGCTGGTTTGGAACAGTAATGGGGTGGATAGGAGTTCGCTGGGGGAAAGGCTTGCCGGAGCTGGCATCCAGCCGTTGCCGCTGGACATTTCGCTGAACCCCCACAGGCGGATTGAGGAGATTAACCTTCTGATCGACCGGCTGTCCGCTGAGAATCGTTCCAACCTCGCTGAACTGCAGGCCATCGCGCGTTCCACAGGTCAGGCCTTTCTCGCGGCCAGGGAGGGGGCCAGATTTGTTAGGGAAGTCACTTCGTATAATGATGAGGTCGGGCGATTTTATGTGCTCAGGGGGGAGGTACCGGAATCAAGGAAGAAGGAGCTGGTTAAGCGTCTTGGCGGGCTGGCCTTCATAGGGTTCGGCCAGGAGGGGAAGACCACGTTGCTCTCCAACCCGCGTTATGTTCGAGATTTTGAGCCAATAACGGATTCGCAGGGGCGGCCTGGCCTACATGAAGTCGACCCAACGCCGATCATATCCGCAGTGTTTCCTGTATTCTTCGGGATAATGTTCCCTGACCTTGGACAGGGGCTTCTACTTCTGCTGTTCGGATACTTCATTTACCTTAAGGGGCGCGGAGGAAAGAGGAAGTGGGGGACAATGCTCATGTCCTTCGGGGCGGCCAGCTCCGTAGTTGGCCTCATCATAGGGGAGGTCTTTGGCTTCAGTACCTATCAGGTGCCGGTGCTCGGGCCCCTGTTCAGGACAGTAGACCTTTTTAACATCACTTCGCTCAGCTACGCCTCTATAGATCTGCTGCTGACCGTTACCATATTCATAGGCATATTCCATATGATGCTCGCGTGGGGGCTGGATGTATATCAGATGGTGAGGATGGGTCGAATGAAGGAGGCCATGACGCAGAGGCTGCCCGTGCTGACCCTTTATGCCGCAGCCATAATGATAGGCCTCAGCATAGTCGGAGGAGGCTACAGCTTTAATATACTTTCATCCGCACATGCCGCGGTAATTGGAGTTCCAAACTATGAGCTTTCGCTGGTATCTATACCCCTTGCGATTATATCGCTGGCCGTCCTCAACATCTCCCAGCTCTTGAGCAGGCTGAGAAAGGTCTCCGATATCATCCTCGACGAAGTTATACTGATAATCGAATTCATGGCCAACACGATAAGCTATACCCGACTCGGAGTGCTGATGATGGTGCACATAATACTGATGTCCATCCTCGACAGTACAGCTGCCCTCGGGCTCATCTCCGTACCGATCCTGGTGTTCGGAAACATAGGGATAATGTTGCTGGAGGGCCTTATAGTGTACATACAGAGCCTCAGGCTTCACGTATATGAGTGGTTCACCAAATTCTACAAGGGGGATGGGACCGGGTTCAAGCCGTTCGTACCTCAGACCCTGAGGGCCAGCATCTCCATGAAAGGGCATGACGGGACGGGCACGGCTGCAGAGGGCCAAGGCGGGGCCTGAAGGGGGCGCACCGGCGATAAGCTTGACGGCCCGAATCGGCCGGTGACCTAGGAAAGGCTTTATAAGGGTTGTGCACGACGATCCTTATATTAGGCATGTCAGCATTGCTATTACTCATATATCTGATCGAAGGGCTGATCTCCATAGCGCTGGGCACCTACGCCTTCATGGCGTTCAGGACGTTCAAGAGCGCGACCATGCGTCTGAGCTCCATAGCCTTCTACCTTGTAGCGGCCGGCCTCATCCTGATGCCCGTGGCGCCAGAGCTTATAGGGTATTCCCTTCAGGCGGCCGGCTACTTCTTCCTTGCCATGTCGCACCTCAAGAGCGTAAAGCAGGCCTATTTCCTTTTCATTCCGCTGGTGGCCGTTAAATCCATTGCGTTCTTCTTCGTATTCTATGCGGCTGTTGAAACTATGATATTCCTCTTTCAGGAGAAAAAGGCGACAACCCTGATAACCACCCTGGCGCTATATCTTATAGCCGCATCCCTCTATCTTCAGATATTCAACCTGTTCTTCGTTTCGGCCATGGTGGTGCAGTCCGCGCAGTTGCTCGGGTTTGTGCTTTTGCTGACGCAGTTTGTAGGAAGGTATCATGCTTGAAGTACAGAAGCCAGCTCACAATCATAGCCGACGTCCTGAACATGCTGACCGATGCGGCTGGTTCTAGCAACATTACAACGATCATGCAGAAGGCGAACCTTCCCTATACGAGAGCCAGCCCCCTGATGGCGGAGCTGGTTGAGAAGGGCCTTGTAGAGCGGGCGAACAACGGTGACGCCACCATCTTTACGATCACGAAGAAGGGTTCCGACTTCCTAAAGGAGTTCAAGAGGTTCGAAATGTTCGCTGAGGGGCTGGGCCTGCAGCTTTGAGCTGATGTTCAGAAGGGCTAGCCAGGTGCTTGCTCTGACATACTCCCACAGCTAAAGCTTGTGGGGTTCTCACTTTTGCTTCCTTTTCGCCTTCATCCCTCACGGTCTGGACGGTTTTGCTTGAACCCATTGCCGAGTTTTGGCGTCTTTCCAGCCCTGA
>JAJZYL010000075.1 GCA_021798095.1 archaeon
TGGAAAATGATGAACGCGATGATATTTTATATGTCGTTCGGCGTCAGCCGCTCATCTTTATTATGAGCTCCTTGATGTTCTCGGGGTAAACCAATCCGAGCAGGGCGAAGTCCTTATCAACTATCGCCAGGGCCTCTTCTCCGTCCTTTCTATAAGTTTCTATTAAATCCCTTATGCTGCTTCCGCTCATTAAATATAGGTCACGCGTAGCCAGCGCCCCCATCTTGATACCTGCCTTTTTTCCCTCCAGCTCCCTTTCTTCTATCATGCCTTCGAATTTACCCTTTGGGTTCAGCAGGGGCAGCGCCCTTGTGTTGCTCCTATCAAATTTCTTCCTTCCTTCCATGACCGTTTCGCTATCCATCAAATAGAATTCTACTGGGGTCATTATGTCATTGACGGTTATCATGCTGGCCCTTTCCTTATTTTTCATGGCGTCATAAAGCACGACGGTGTCCAGCGAATTATATGCTTCACGGTTTCTCAGTTGCGCTGGATAAAATGATACGTTAAATGATGATGCATAGCTTACGGCGGTAACTATCAGGGACGGAATGACCGCCAGCGGCCCAATGACCTCCGCGATAAAGGCCGTAGGGGTCAGTATCATTTTGTGAGTTCCAGCCAGCACTGCGGCCATCCCAACCGCCACAAAAAGGGGCGTTATATGGCCCAGCATCAGCCTGGAAAACAGGGCCCCAAGGATAGCGCCGTCTAACAGGGACGGTATCAGCAATCCGCCGCTTCCCCCCATCGTAAGCGTCAAGTCCGTCGTAATCGCCTTCAGTACAAGCAATATTAACAAAGTGCTAATCGTTATCGTGCTTCCGGTTATAAGAAAGGGGATTATAGCGTAACCCAGCCCGGTGGTGAGAGGGAAGAAATAGTACATGGCTCCCAATGACAAGCCTATTATGGGCACCAGATATCTGACCCTTTTTTTGAACGAAAGGGCCCTTGATGCCTTGGATAACACCTGAAAACTTCTTACAAACAGCATGGAGTAGGCACCGGCCACCACCCCGAATAAGAGGAGATAAGGGAGGATATCTATATTGAACGTAGTATACACGGCTATTCCAAATATGTCCTTGGAGCCAGTGAGCAGTATGGATACCAGGTATGCTATAAGGGACGCCGTAGTTGCTTCAAAGAACGCATCCTTTTCTATATCAAATTTATATGGCATTTCCAGAACGAAGAGGATCCCCGTGAAGGGGGCCTTAAAAATGGCTGAAAGTCCGGCTGCGGCACCGGCCAGATAAAGTATTCTCATTTGCCTTTTATTAAACCCCAATTTCCTGGATATAATTGATGCTAGGCCGGAGCCAGCCATGATGCTAGGCCCCTCCAACCCGGCGCTTCCTCCGGCGGCTATGGTAAGCACGGACGCCAGCGGCTTGACTATAGTATCCCTCAGGCTGAAATACCCCCCCTTAAAGTGCAAGCTGTTAAGGAAACTGTGAGCTCCCGATCCGGTCCTTTTATCGGTGGTTAAGCCCCTGACAAGAGTATAGGATATGAAAAACACGGCCCCCGTTATGAGTATAAATGGTATAGCAGATCTGACCATTGTCAGCAGGCTAGTAATATATGTGTAGAATATTTCAAGCCCAGATACAAGGATGCCAGCGGCAAGCCCTATAAGGGCAACTACCATGTAGTACCTGACCTTACTATTCACACATCTGCTTAGTTTCATCTGCTTAAAAATCTTAAACCGCAGTTCAAGCCATCGGCCGGTGGAATTCCCGTTGCCATCCCACCCATGTGATTACAATCAAACATTCTATTTAAATAGAACATGCTAAAAAAGGTATGCATGAAAGCTGGGATGGACGGGGGCTCATCCACGGTTGCAAAGGAGATCCCATTAAGCCTATTGCTGGATAAGATGAGCATTGAGCTCCTTTGTCTTTTGAAGACCGGTCCATCATATCCCAGACAATTGGCCCACTTGACTGGAATGCTGGAATCGCATATATCCGAAAGGCTGGGAAAATTAAAGGCCGCGGGGCTGCTCACCGATAAATGGGCACGAATCGAGACCGTCGACGGATTTAAGAACGTAAAACAGTATCACTTTAATGCGCGCAACATACTTCTGGAGTTCAACCCAAAGGGAATACAGGTCAGGCTAAAGGGGTATGCCCGGGAAAGCTTGGACCTGGCGATTCCGTTCTACAGATCGGAGATACCAAAGGTTCCAGAATTTATAGGCAGGGAAAGGGAACTGCTATATCTGAGGGGCATAAGGGGGGCTGTAGTAATATGGGGTATACCTGGTATAGGCAAGACGACCATCGCAGCAAAGTTCGCGGACGACATGTTGGACAATGCGCCTGTCTTTTGGCATCAAATTATGCAGGTGGACAGCCTTCTATATTTAATCGCCAAATTAGCCATTTTCCTGAATAAGCTGGGCCACAGGCGCCTATTAGATGCTATAGATATGAAGGCTATGGATAAAAGGGCGCTGATAGACCTGGCGGTAAGCGAGCTTTCAGCCACCCAGGCGGTGGTGGTCTTTGATGATTTTCACAGATATGGCGATAAGGGCATTATGGACCTCCTGGAAGCGATGGCCAATACCGATGCAATTACAACCCTTGTCACTTCAAGGAACAGAATACCCATATCGCACGCCAGAGAATTGAAAATAAATGGCCTTAACGACGAGGATGCAGCGCAGTTAATGAAAGCCAGAGGGCGGCCGCCTTCACAGGAACTCATAAGAAAACTTGGAGGACACCCGCTGTTGCTTGACCTGGCTTCAGAGTTTGGGGACGCTGATGTGAACGATTTTATAGGCGAGACCATTTTCGATAAGTTGCATGAAGAGCAGCTTTCAACGCTGCTATCGATTTCAGTATATCGTGGGCGTATAACCATCCCCGCCGTTAATGCCGTAAACGAAGGCGTGAAAAGAGGCGCCGTGTTGAACTTTCTGCTATCCATGGATAGGCTGGGGATCATTACGATGACCGGGGATGAATTCGAGCTTCACCCCCTTATCAGGGAGGCGGCATATAACATGCTATCCTCCAGCGCAGAGCTACACAGGAAAGCGGCGGGCTATTATTTAGGGAAAAGGGACACGCCTGATAGGATCGAGGCGTTATATCATTTTATAAGGGCCAATGATTCCGAAATGGTTATTGAGATACTCAAACAGTACGCGTACTTTATTGACGAAGGATATGGAAATGTATTGCTGAACATCCTACAGGGGGCACCCACCGTGGGCGACGGGCGCATGCTGTGCTGGATATCCATGGTAAAGGGGTACGCCATAAGGTCACTTGACGGAGATCTGGATCTAGCCAAGGAACTGTTATTAAATTCCCTCAAGTATGCCGAGGAAAACGGGGATTGCAAGGTAAGGGCTATGGCCCTTAACAGCCTGGGCATTATATTTAAGGAGCTAGGCGAATTGCAGACGGCGCATTCTTACTATAAGCAGGCCCTCGATGAGCCCGAGCTTGAGCCTCTGATGGTCTCCAGAATTCTATATAATACGGCGGAGGCGTACCTTGAAGAAGGGAAGCTGGAGCAGGCGCTCGATGGGATGTCAAAGAGCATGGAGATAGACGCCAAATATCATGATGTACGGGGCTACTGCGTCAACAGGCTCAACATTGATTATATAAGTTTCCTCAAGGGGAATTTTGACGCCGCGCTCCACGACCTGATGGAGGTCCGCGAAACCCTCAAAGGTAAGGGGCTGAGATCTCTATTAGGTTACTGCGACCTGCATATTGCGTATGTCCTTCAGGCCATTGAAGGAAAGCTGAATGATGCACATCATTACCTCGACATGGCCATAGATAGTTACAGGGCTTCAGGCTTTCTATATATGCTGGCATACGCATCTGCTGAAAGAATGATGCTGTGCACGAAGGAGGGCCTGTTACAAGAAGCCCATGTTGATCAGCTGGAGATTGCGAACATCATCAAAGGGATCAAGGATAAGGACGTGTTGGGGGTATTTGAATTGGCCAAGGCGGTACTTTTAACCGCAGAGGGAAAATACGTCCAAAGCGTTGAGAACTTTTCTCGTGCCGGAGAATTTTTATCGCGCGACAGGGTATCAAGCACAAGGGCGCTAGCCTGGATGGGGGCCATGGAGTCCATGAGGGGGCGACCAAAGGAGGCATACAGGTATCTGAGCAAGGCGCGTGAGCTCCTGATCGAGATGGGGTGTGCGGCCCTAGCTGGCCGGGTTACCATTTGCATGGACAACGTTGATACCAGAAACTGGGAGGTGTTCTGTGGGCAGTTAATATAGCCTTCAGAGTCACTGTGCCAGCGCTATGCTGAGGCCTTACGTAGGACTTGTTTAATCAATATTTGATCTCAGCTAACAACTTCCACCATTTGATCCTTCCTTCCAGCTTTGCATCCAGAGTATATGGCTCGCCCCCATGCGTGGCGTTAAGGATGGCAAGGAACAGGAACACGGTCGCGTATATTATCCCGGTGCCAATATCAGTGGATCCGACGCCGTAAGGGCCTCCGAACCCCTCTGGGACCATCCATATCATAAGGCTGAAAACGAACCCGACGCCGTAGGACAGCTTTCTCATGAACCCAGCTATCAATGAGAACGCAAGCGCGAGTTCCGCCAAGCCGCTCAGATAGACTATAAGGGCCGGATTAGCGGAGGCGCTGGCTACCCAGAAGCTGAACCAGCCGCTTAAAAACGCGGGCTGACCCTGTGCCGCAGCAGCCACCATCCCTGGAAAGGCCTGGATGAATCCAGGCCAGAATTTAAACTGCCCATCTATTGCCCATATCATGCCAAAAATTATGGTCACTGCCCTGTCTATCTTCATTACGTTGCAGGAGAACCATCTATCAGACAGCAGCTGTCTAGCCCCATCCATGCCGGACAAATTTGTCAAGGAGGATTAAACGTCGCGTTTACCCATAATCGGGAAACCCAACCTCAGTATTTGCTGTTGGGCGGCGGCTAAGCCAATGGCATATTTACCATACAAGCTAATTCTCGTTGTTCAGGAAGTCAACCATGCTAAGGCTTGCTTAAATTATACTAATTAAGGCCCACATTCTTCAGTTATAGATCAAGCTTGCTCCTTCCTACGGCCGGTATATGGTACTACTTCTAATGTGTTTCATAGCTCTAAAAAAATAAATAAAAGGAGGATATCACCGCGCCTTAGCTATGAGCCCTAGTACTAGGGCTATAATTAGGGCCGCTATTGATATCAGATAGAGATTATTATAGATCTGCACGCCCATGTCGTTGACAGCGGAGCTAACTGAGCTGAGAGCCTTCTTCGTAGCCGTTGATGGCTGAATTGAGTTCGGGGTATTATTGAGCATACTTTGGGCGTTCGATAAGCTGTTTAGTTCGTTATGCAATGCGGTGGTGTACGATAAAGAAACGATAGCCCCCTCTACAGGGACCGTCACCTACTGGTCAAAGATGTTGTTCGAGAGAACCCGTGTGCAGGTGGCATTAAAGGCTAGCACTCGAAAATAAGCCGTAAATGACGGCCCGGGGTACAGCGTTCGTGGACAAGAAGATCAGCACTTAAGCCCTGGAATATGGGGACTGGCATTCCTGGTAACAGGGGCCGCGATATCATATGCTCCTCAGCTACTTGATGCCAACATAATCACACCTATATATACATGCATAATTTGCATGACCTTGAGGTTGGAGCCTTCCTGGTCATAGGGATCGTTGCTGTAATGGGGTTCGCTGGTTATAAAGGTGCAATAAAGCTGGCGCAGGGGGATCCGAAGCTGATCAGGCAACAGTAGCTTGGAGACCGCCTGTATCCCAAGAACGAATAAAAGGCGACGTGTTATAATAGGTGGCGATGGTCCACAAATATGCCGTGCTGTCCGTAACGACCTTGGGGGCGTTAATGGCAGCCATAGACAGCACCATCGTTTTCCTAGCTATCCCCGAAATAGGACAGTACTTCAGCATAGGGATTTCGTACCTGTCACTGATAATAATAATATATTTGGTGGCCGCTACTGCGATGATGATCCCCAGCATTTCGCTGGCGGCGCGATTCGGGAAGAAGACGCTGTACATG
>JAJZYL010000076.1 GCA_021798095.1 archaeon
CACTACTGAAATCTCCTCTTTCATCTTGCCCCTTTCCTTCAATTTTTCAAGGCTCCACCTTATCTTTTCCGAAGCGGTAACTAGGAGTTCCTCCTTGACGTCTATGAGCACAGTTTCATAGCCGGAGAGGATTGAAAGCTCCGCAATACCATGCCCCATCGTTCCGGCGCCCACCACTGAAATACTCCTTATCGAGCCCCCGCCGAACCTTTTGCCCTCAGCCTGAAGGCCTCCGATGTCACTATGCTCCGATTTCAGTGAACCATAAGATATGTTCTTCATAATCGATCTCATGGATCACTGAAATATAAACGGTTTGATGGTAGGCGATTCCTAGGCCGTGAATCCGCCCAATACCGACTGGCCCCCATCGATGACCATGGTTTGTCCATTCATTGATGTCACGGTTATCAGGAAGAATATCGCTTCAGCCACATCCGCAGGGTCGATCAGCGACCCGTACAGCGAATTCCTTTTAGCCCAGTCATTTTCGTTCGTGCCTGTAACCTTGAGCAGGCTTTCCCCCATTCTGGTTTTGACCACCGTTGGCGCCACGCCGTTAACCCTGATGTTTGGGGCCAGCTCGAGAGCAAGGGACCTGGTGATTAAAATGAGGCCGGCCTTGGCGGCCCCGTATATCGACAGCCCCCTTATGGGGAGCGCTCCGGCAAGCGATGCCACGTTTATTATACAACCACTGGCCATCCGTCGGGCAGCTTCCTGAGAGCATATTATAGCCGACTTGAGAGTTGAGTTTAACTGTTTATCTATCATTGCATCATCTATATCCATGAATGGCTTATACAGGCCCAATCCAACGTTATTCACCAGTATATCCAGGCTTCCAAATTCGGCAAGCGCCCTGTCCACGATCAGCCTGCAACCGTCCCGGCTTGATACATCAGCCATTACGGAAATACATTCGGCACCCGTTTTCCTGATCTCCTCAAGCGTGTAATTCAATTCTTCCATGCTGTGTCTAGAGTTTATCACCACCTTGGCGCCGGAGCGGGCAAGCCTTATGGCTGTTGCCCTCCCTATGCCACGGCTGGAGCCAGTTATTATTGCGACCTTCCCATCTATTGAATCCATGGTATACAGCTAACCGAAGGATATTAATAGTTTTGAGGGCAGTGGTACGTACGATCAGCGCCTCCGCTTCAACCTCTACCAGCGCTTAACAGCCGAGCACAAATCGATATGATGCTTGTCGTCTGGACCGCTGCCTGCCCAGAACTTAACGTTAGCACGCGTGTGCGTGCGACTTGTTTATAAATGCCGTAAAAATTTTTACCTTCATGACCGGGGAACTTTTGTTATATGACGACGATTCGGGTTTCATTACACTGACGCTCAATAGGCCTGAAAAGCTCAACGCCATAAACCCTGAACTCGAGGAAGAGCTCGAACTGAGGCTTAAGGAGCTGGGGCAAAGCGAGAGGGCAAAGGTCATAATAATTAGGGGTGCCGGCAGGGCCTTCTGCGCAGGCGCAGACCTTGGCGGTGATGCTGAACGCGGGACCAATCAAGTGCAGGGATGGCGGGAGGCCTTTCTAAGATCACACAGGGTATATATGAGTATGCTTAATAGCCCCAAGCCAATAATAGCTGCTACACACGGGTACGTCATCGGCATGGGCTTCTACCTTGCTACAGCAGCGGACATGATCATAAGCACGGATGATTGCAAGTTTGGTGTGTCTGAAATCAGACACGCCCAGTCTTCAACGGCCTGGCTACCGGTCTGGAACGTCAGAAGGAACCAGCTTATGGAACTATTGCTCACTGGCGATTTGATCGATGGAAGGAGGGCGGAGGCCATTGGGCTTGTCAACAGGGCGGTTCCCGCAGAGCTTTTCGAAAGTGCCATTCACCGGCTTGCAAGGAAGCTTTCGTTGATAGATCATCTATCACTCAGCATGAACAAGGCTGCTATAAACATGTGGTATGATGTAGAAAAATATGTAATGGCCAGCCTCTATTCTGTGGAGAACAACGCGGCCCTCAACGTATCGGAGCCGCACAAGATATGGGATAAAATATTCAAGTCCGAAGGGTTGAAGGGCTTTCTCAGAAGGAGGGATGAGCCGTTCAGAAAGCTGGATGAGGAGTGATCAGTTCAAAATTAAATATACATCTTGGCAGAATGCGCATATCTGCCGACCATCAATGCAAATCGGAATCAGGCCAGCACTTCAACTCCGTGAGGGTACACCTTCCAAACCCTCCAATCATGGCTTGGAAGGACCGTGCGGCAGGTCCTGAGCCTTTGCATTCCATTGATAACATCACTCAGGTTCCAGAAATTCCCAGTGGGCCAGTCCCGTTCAATATTGAAGAAGGTCGGAACCACGTCCCCAGCTATTGCGATCTTACTATCCCCGGTACCGATAATCACTGCTTGGCTACCGGGCGTATGCCCCCCAAGCTTGTATACGCTTATGCCCTTGGCGATCTCCCTGTCCCCATCTATGGATTCAACCCTTTCTAGAACGTTCAGCAGGTGCTTAGATTTAGCCCTCGAATAGAATGGAAACCACGGGGCCGGAGCCAGTGCGGCTGATATTTCTTCGCTCTGGATGATGAACGATGCGTTCCTGAAAAGCTCATTGTTACCGAAATGATCCGTGTGCAGGTGAGTATTGATTACGATGTCTATGTCATCCGGCCTTACCCCTATTCTTGAGAGGGATCTTTCTATCCCCCACTCAGGTTTTATCTGAGGTCCCTCTGGGTCGTCCGGGTACCTGGTTTCCTCGAATGATGTATCTACAAGTATCTTTTCGGAGGCGCCACGTATGTACCAAATTATCACCGGAAGTGAAACCGCATCGCCCACCCTGCCATCCCTCCAGTGAAAGTCGCCGATATAACCGTCATGGAAGGCCTCCGATGCGAAGCCTTGTTCAGCCGGCGGGAAGAGACAGATAGAGTCTACGTGCGTGACTATCTGGGCCGTCAGGAGTGGGATTATCTCAAATTTCATATATTTCGATCAGCTTATCAAATATATATTGATTACCGTTGAGTCAGCCGATGATCGTCATGGAACCACGGCCTCCCTCGGTCCGTATGGAGCGGTAGGTCTAGTTCAGACCGGTTAATGATAAAAAACAAAAAAATAAGAAGGGAACTTGAAGAGCCCTAAGACTCTTCATTTGAAGCGATGGTTACGCTTGTATATTTGCCGGTTTCCCTACCCCTGAGCAGCCAGATCGTAGCGCCTACCACACCGATCGCCCACAGAACGACGTTAAGGATTGCGAATCCTGTCAATGAAAGGTAGTACAGGTACAGGGTCGCTGGCACATTTAGCACGTATGCTATTGTTCGAGCAATGCCGGTATATGTAGCCCTGCGCCCGGTTGGCCAGATTTCTCCTTTGAGCGTGTTCTCTGCCACATATCCGAGTGCGAGGAATACGTTCATGACGCCCAGAATGACCCAGAAGATGTCTACCGAAGTGGACCAGATGCTTACAGTGAGCGTTATGATGACCGCCATTATAAGCGTACCGAGATAGAAGGAGAATATGTTCCATTTTCTGCTTATCCTATCCACCAGGAATGCAAAGCCGATGGTCACTATGGCCTCAACCAGGTCCGACACGAAGATAATGAGCGACGTCAGCGATGGGAAGTAGACCGGGCCCAGGTCGAATACGAATATTCCGAAACCTATGATGTTCGCAATGCTGAGCAGCGTGACCACCAGAAGTTTAAGAGCTATGGAATTGCTTCTCCTAGGGACTGCAGCCTGTTCATTTACAGAGGTTGATGCTATAGTAGGAGCGCTGTAATATTTTTCAGCCGTCTTTTCGGCATCCTTCTTCCTGCCCTTGGCCTCAAGCCAGCGTATAGATTCTGGCATCTTATACCTGCTTATCAGCAGTATAGCCAATAGAGGTATGGCTGAAGCGGCCACCAGCTCTCTTTGAAACGTCACCTGGCTCGATATGCTCAGAAAATCTATTCCAGCAAAAATGGCCGGACCTATGGACACGAACGCGTAAACTAAGTACAGCACCTTCCCCCTGACTCGTGTGGGAAACATTTCAGGGATGGACGCAATAGCCACATTGGTTTCACCTCCACCTGCAACCTGTGAAATTGCTATGAACACCAGGACCAGATAATAGTTGAAGCTGAGCAGTATGCCTACAGCCGCTATGAAGTAAATGCCCATCGTGATAAGAAAGGCCAGCCTTCTCCCGATCCGATCTGACAGGACGCCCATGAACATTATACCAACTATGAACCAGATGCCAGGCCAGATCAGTAGCAGGTACTTCAGGACTGGGCTGGTGATCGGATACCACCCGGTGGCCAGGTACGCCCAACTGTAAAATGAAGCCTGCATCATCACGCCCACAGCGAACGATATGAATGTCCATGTGTTTGCCCTTGTCCATTTTGAATCCTCTATCGCTTTCTTTGATATTTCAAATGATGTTGACTTTTCCATCAGGCTAAATGCCCTCTTGAAGTATTTAACTTTTTAGTGAATTTACGGCACGCTGATTTTACCGATGGCAGTCATACATTGCCTGACGGCTTCACGGCAACGGGCTCCTTCTGCCTTTGAAGCCATTTCGCGCGTCGGGGGCGCCCACGGCTTACCAGCTCTGCCATTCCAGACAGAATAACAGAGTTGCCGAATCAGAGGGTTGGCACATATCTGGTGAGGCCGGCGTCAAGCTCAGATTATGTTCCTCTTTCTCAGATCCTCTATTTCGGCAGGCCCATATCCCAGACTTTCAAGTATTTCATCTGTGTGCTCCCCTAGCATTGGAGGCCTTCGGTATTGGGCGCTTCCAGAAAGGGTGAAGTTCGCTGGATAAGCTACGGTTCTCATGGACCCTATTTTATTGTCATTTACGCCAGCCAGATACCGCAGGTTAAAGCTATCGCCGAAGACCTCATCTACTGATAGCACCGGCGCGCACGGAACGCCCGCCTCATCTATCACCTTCAACCAGTAGTCACGGCCCTTTGTGGAGAATGCCTTCTGCATTTCTTCGTCAAGCTCTGCCCAGTTCTTCGCCCGATCAGATTTTGTAGCATAGATATCCCTGACGGCTATTTCCTTTAATTCGGGGATCATGGCAAAGCGCTGGAAGAAGTTATCATCAGGGGCCTCCACCACGAAGTACCTGCCACCGATGTCCTTGAAGACGCCGAGAAAACCGACGTGCTTAACCCTTGTGAACGTATCTATCTTGTCCTCCAGCCCCTGAAGTAGGCCCTGCACTATGGGCGATAGGAGGAAGAGCGATGACTGGAACAGCGATACCTTCACATGTTCACCCCTTCCAGTTCGCTCGCGATTGAACATGGCCCCGAGTATCGCATGTGAAGCCATCAAGCCCGTTGTAAGGTCGGCAAGCGAAAGCGGTATAGTCGGGCGGTGACCATGATCGGTATACAGGCTCAGTACGCCGGTCAGGCCCTGCGCTATCAGGTCAAACGATGGCTTGCTCCCGTATGGATGAGCCGGATCGAAGCCTGAGATGGAACAATATACCAGCTGATCGTTTATCCGGTGCAGGTCTTCAAATCCAATGCCAAGCCTCTCGGCTACGCCTGGCCTAAAGTTCTGAACCGCCACGTCAGAGCCCTTAACGAGCTGTTTCACTATGTTCAGCCCCTCCTCCGTTTTCAGGTTGACCGTTATGCTTTTCTTATTCCACCCGGTTCCCATAAAATACGCGCTCAGGCCATGATATGATGGGGAGCCTGCACGTTCTGGGGCCCCCTTACCGGGCTGCTCTACCTTGATGATTTCAGCCCCCATTTCTCCCAGCAACATGGTGGACAGCGGCCCTGCCAGCTGTATCGTAAAATCCAGAACCCTTACACCGGATAACGGTCCATTCAATTTGCACACCCTCCATACGCGCTCGATATAATTTTTCTTTCCATACTGTCACTAAAAAAATAAAAAAGAATATATAAGATTAGCGCCCTTGTGCGTTAATATGCTTTTGACATTCCTGGAGGAAATAGAAATCAGCAAGATCTCCCCC
>JAJZYL010000077.1 GCA_021798095.1 archaeon
AAGCTAGGATAAGGGATAAGATGAATGATGCTGCTTATATTTCATATATAAAGGACGATGGAAACACCAGATTGGCACAACTTGATCAGCAGAAGCTAGGGAAAGGTCGAGTTTCCATATCCAAATACTCCGAAGGTTATACGCTAGATGGTGTTGATGGATCACTTGTAAAGGAAGTGCAAACGCTTTCGGGTTTGCTCGAAGGTGGGTTAAGTGTAGAACTCGTTTCCAATAAGCAATCTGAGGAAAGGGGGTGGGATAGGCTCGATGGCATCAATGGATATGTGTTGCTCAATAAGATGGTCAAGTGTGCTGTTTGTGGATGGGTTAACCCACCCGATGCCAAGACGTGTAGACATTGTAACATAGAAATTAAGGCCAGCACTTCTAGATAAGAAGTGAAGGGAGGGGTGACCGCGTCTCAAACCAATTTTTTATACATTCTGGTGTATATATCTTCTTCAAAGCTTACTGAAAGGTTATAGGGCCTTCTGTGTGTTTCTACTAGCTCTCCAAGTCCTCTTATTAGCACTATAGGCCTTCCTTCATTTGATTCGCCCATACTCAATTGAGCAATAGTAGCTATGTCATCCGCAATAGCCCTCTTAGTTACCTTGAGTTTGTTATTAAACAGATCTTCACGACCTCTATCATCAATAATGGCGTGAATGCCTGAGCAGCCTATTGATATACCGACAGTACCCTTCCTCATGGGGTAAAGCCTGCTATCGGTTATCAGGACACCAATATATGTTCGATATTCAATGAATGCCCGCCTTCGAATTGACTCTGACATTTCGCTCGGGGATATTGGATATATTATTACTTCGTTTCTTTCAACATTAGATCTATCAAGGCCGCCGTTAGGAGCCAGTAGTCCATTGTTTACTGCCATCAAGAAGCCGGGCATTGAAGAGTAAACCACATCGCTTTCTCTTATTACAAGCTCCGCCATTTTTGCATCAACGTTTGCCTTATCAGCTATTTCGATCGAATCAGCAAGAGGTATTACATCATTAATGTTATATTTTCTACCTGTAGACATCGAGGAATACTTTCCTGATAGTACAAGTATATCACCATCCCGAAGGGTGACACTAACTTTCTTCAAGAATAACTTGATGTTATCCCATATACTGAATGGATGATCCATCCTTTCCATATTAGAATATATGACGCTATATTTCATATTCTATCATCAACACGCCGGGCGCTCCAGTCTTTAAGGATGAAATCATTTCCCTGGGGATATCAACCGCTGCAGCAGAGCTCCTGATTGCCATAGTCCTCGATGATATAAACTCACTTTTCCGAACTACCAACTCATAACCATCTGTAAGCTGAAGCCTACTGGAGCCATAGGCAATAAACTTAAATGATGTATCTCCCGTTATAAGGGTGAGATTTAGGGTGTGACTGGCCCTTATTGCCTTTTTGAATGCCAAACTAAGGGTAGCACAACCCTTATCCGCATTGATTCCTATTATACAATTTCCATTTTTGGTTAACCAACCAGCCCTAGTTATTTCTAACGTAGTTGAGTGAGTTGCAGATATATTTTTATTACCGGTAAAGTGAACCTCTTCTATCATCATTCGACCCCGCTCTTGATGGGTACAAATGTACACGCGCCAAGTTCTTCCTTTGTCCCTCTTCTTATTCTAGTTAGCATTTGGTACCCAACATTCCCTAATGGAGCCATCAACGATCCGGTCTCCTTAATCTGCTTAAATAATACTTCGGGGATAGCTTTAATAGAACCCGCAAAGACTATTACATCATATATGGGGTCTGCTGCGTTAGGAGGATAGCCCAGTAGGCCGTCACCATATATAACTCTCACCCTATCAAAAATTAAAAGGTTTTTGACTGCAAATAGGTATAGATCATAATTTCTTTCTAAAGTTATTGTTGTGCCTTTATCCGCTAATTTTGATATTAGGGCGGCGCTGTATCCGCTACCTGTTCCTATTTCCAAGACTGTATCTTCCCTATTTAAATTCATATTTTCGAGCATTATAGCCACCATATGTGGTGCTGAGATCGTCTGACCAGTTTTTCCTAATGGTAGTGGTCTATCCTGATAGCTAAATTTAGCCATATCGGGCCATATGAAATTCCTCCTATCTACACTTCTAAAGGCATCGATTATACTAGGTGTCCTTAACACTCCAATGTGTACCAATGCATCAACGAGTTCATCATTAGAGCCAGCTGTCAAGCGAATCACTAGAGATGGCCTTTTTATTGTTAATTCTATTTAATGCAATTTCAATTCGTTCTCTGGAGAAATTCCGTTCATAACAAAGAAATTCTAGCAAACCTTTTTTATCAGGCTCCAGCAACTGTGGCTCTCTTTCAAAACGCGCGGTTGGCATATCAAAGAATATAGATCTAATATCATCTATATCAACTAACTGTAGATCTATCCCCTTGATTGCTTCTATTCTGCCATTATCCTTTATCAATTTTAGTGCCCGCTTAGGACCAATACCTTCAATGCCTGGATTAAAATCCGTACCCATCAATATACAAAGATCTACGAGTTGCTCTCTGGAAATATTTAGATCTTCTAACAAATCCTTTAATTGAATTAATTCGGGTGACACTTCCACATAAAAATCCCTGTTTGGCACCTTCCTCCTTCCACTTATCGCTAAATTCCTTATCAACCTAGGAGAACCGAACAATAATGAGTCATAATCTTGAGAAACTGACCCCCAACACACGCCCCTCTGAGCCATTTGCGCTGCTTGGGCCTCCCCTTCAGATGGAGCCTGTATCCACGGCACACCCATCAACGTAAGTAATTTTTTTACATCTTCTATCATATAATTCTGGAGGGTGGTAGCTTGGATTGAATATTTTTTCATGTTTTGAAGGTCATTAGCAAGTTTGGCCTTTTCATATGAAGCCTTGGCCTTTGCCTTTTCATTTCTCCTATCTGTTATTTCCCTTGCTTTAAGTTCGGGTGGTTTACCATCTAATACATACAGAGGCTCTATCCCACTTTCTAACATTTTTACAGTTCGATAGAAGATACCACTTATATGGCTGGTTATCCGGCCTTGGCTATCCATCAGAGGTGTTCCATCCGCGCTCCGTACTATCGTTATGAATTGATAAAGCATATTATAAGCATCTATCGCTAGCCTTTTACCGGTTAGCTCTTTAAAATTAATTTTCTTTTTTACATTGATTAAAGGAGAAAGATTTACACCCATAAATTGGGTATAACTAAACGGTATTATATAACTTGTTTTGAATGCAGTTACCTGATTTGCAGATGTTATAGGAAATCTAATTAAGAGTTTGGATTAGAAAATGCTTTTTATCAGGCTAGGGATAATGGGTTATAGTTGAGATAAAACAAGGGGCGGGAATGGAATCAAGATGTGACGAAGTGTGGTAGTTGACTAAGGTGGGAATGTTGTTTATTAAATATTTCGTGTGCGAGCCAATATACTGTATTTAATTCTGGTAGTTTGATAGTTCCAATGAATTAATGGTTAGATAAACCTATATGCATATAGCATTATATCGTTGTGTCTTGTTAACCCCTAATAGCAATAATGACCAGAAACTCGAGAGTTTAATAAAACTTGTTACAAATGAAGGATACCAATTGCACCCCGAGGTTCTGAACGCAATTACAATCAAGAAGCTGAGCTTGGAAGAGGTGTATGCCGCAATCAGATCAGAGATAAGGCGTAGGAGATTGTTGAAGATTAATTCATTAAACATAATGCTTAAGGATCTTAGTTTAGAAAATGTGAGTGTCATTAAAAAAAGTGGGGTGATCGCGTTTACGATAGTTAATATGTCATCAGAACATGCAGAGCCTATAACTCCTTCACAGTTAGGATATTTGTTCAGAGACAGGTATCATAAATTTTTTAATATTTGGCAAGAAAGGATGACGAAAGTACAGTTGTATAAATTGAACGCCGTGAGTAGTAAATTCAAAGGTGAAAGGACTGTCATTGGTTTGATAGCTTCTAAGAAGGGTGGCTTTATAATATTAGAAGATTTGAACGATTTTGTCAGGATAAGTGTAAGAGATAGAAATATGTATTCGGAACTTATTCCTGGCACATTCATATCATGTAAGGTTATTAACGAAGGTGATGTAGTAATGGTTGGGTTTGAGGATCTTGATATACCTGATCATCAATCCAAACAAATATCATACGATATTACCATAGCTTTCCTAAGTGACCTGCTTCTGGGTAACAAGAAAACAGATGTAGACAAACTAATTGGTGCGTTTCGTAAACTTGATCGGATCGGTGTGTCAGCGGTTATTATAGGCGGTAATATAATTGATAGAAATTCTTTGATAAAAGGTGGATTTACAAGCGCCGATGGCTATTTGGTATTAAAGGATTTAATTAAGCTCCTTCCAACCAATGTTATCAAAATATTGATACCTGGAGAGCTTGATGCACAAAGGCTCTCACTCCCACAACCACCTATTGGGGATAAGGTACTAGGAGAAATTTCTTCATTGGAGGGTGTGCATTCAATGGGTAATCCGTCGATGGTAAATATAAATGGTTTTAACTTGCTTCTATATCATGGTCAAGGCATTTCCGATATTGTACATTATACGAAAATAAGGAATGCTGCTCTTTTGGCTAGAAAAATGCTTAAGGTTAGACACTTAGCTCCAGTATATGGAGGTCATACACCAATACTAAGTACAGCTCATGACGGTTTGGTTATTGAGAAGACACCAGATGTGTTTCTTGTGGGGCATGCAGGGATAGCCAGTGATACGCTTTATAGGAATACTCTATTAGTAACTGCTCCCATGTGGAATACTGATGAGGGGGCGGCGGCCATAATTAATTTAAATGGATATACTGTGAGTTGGATAAAATCCTGATGCTTAAATATAACTGTGTCCGGCGATAGATCTGGAAGCGGGGGTCGCCCAGCTTGGCCAAAGGCGCGAGGCTCAGGACCTCGTCCCGTTGGGGTTCGTGGGTTCAAATCCCACCCCCCGCACTAAATCTTTCATATGTAAATCAGTCCTTTAAAAGCATAGTATTGAATAGTAACATTATTTCCGTCTAGGAATTATATCATTCCACATCAAGACGGGGGGGTTCCCTGGTGATGACTATTTCCCTTGCTGGTTTGCCGATCAGCTGGAAACTCGTTTCTACTTCGATATTAGGTGGCGTCTGTCTGATACTCCGCCAGTGTGCATCTCCATTGGTAGGGATCAGGAATATTCACCCATATAATGGCGCTTTAATATATAATTATTGTCTATCGATTTTTTAACATGGATTTATAGTTATTACTTTGTATACCTTCTTATATTCAATTTAGATCCAAGTCTAATTTTATTAATCACCTTCCCTTTCATATTTGTAGATAATTCTAGTAGGTCAGAGCTCCCTATCAGGAGGCCGGGACCGGACAGCTCCGAATAGGATTTTACCAAGCGAGCTATAAAAATGGAATTTTCAACACAAATCTCGAATTGAATTTCTTCCTTAGCCCATTTTAAAAAATCTCCAGATTGTATGTTCAGTATTATGTTGCCAAAATGATCTATGTATAATACTTCAAGAGATAACTCATATTGTTTTATGATCGGATCTGGGAAAGAATACTTGTTTATATTCTTCAGTTTTTTACCAACGTCTTGGAATGGGAAACCCTCTGCGATATAGGCAGCCGCGGGAGCGAATACATCTCTTCCGTCGAACGTGCCTCCCATTTCTAAAATTATTTTCTTAGATGTTATTTCTCGGGCTTCAATTAACCCATCAATCTTAGCTGCTTCGTAAAGGATGCCGTTATCGGGCCCAATAAATACATAATGTTCTGTTTTGATAGCCAAGCACACCCGATTGGAGCCTACACCTGGGTCCACGAC
>JAJZYL010000078.1 GCA_021798095.1 archaeon
AAATGAGCAGGGAGGCCATTTGTAGGGGTGAACTGGGAAAGTGGGAGAGATACCCGAATGGTTGATTACTGGCTTCTTGGGGTGGTGGTAAAGATAACTTAATAAGGCTCATCATGGTTAATTTCAAGAAACTACAAACACATATTAACAGTTAGTAATTCATTTTAATAATGATGGATAGAAATAGCGTTTATTATCATTTTCTTTTAATTTATCCCATTGTGCAAGTATATGCATAGTTTCGTTCGCCACCTTTATCATATTAGTTATTCCCTTTTTATGTTCGAACTCACCATTAGCTCTGTTAGCTATAACCGCGAATATGGAACCGGCTCTGACCCCATATATGCTTGAAAGTACGAACAAAGTGGAAGATTCCATTTCCATGTTCACTACTTTTACATCAGTTAATTCTTTCAATATCCTCCTAGAGTATTCATTTGTATAGCCACGGAAGCCCGGACGAGATTGACCTAGATAAAAACTATCAGTTGAATATGTCAGACCTAATGTATAATCGACCTGAAGCTTTTCTGCCGCCTCGATTGCAGCGAGGATTACTTCAAAATTTGCAATCGCTGGATACTCTGGTATCGCATATGCCTTGGTAGCCCCATCACCACGAACAGCCCCGGTAGATATTATGATACTTCCTACTTTCAAATCCTTTAGAAGGGCCCCAGTGGTGCCGGTCCTGATAAACGTATCAGCACCCACCCTTAATAGTTCCTCAACCGCTATAGCAATAGCCCCAGACCCTATACCAGTTGATGTAGCAGCAAGTTTGGTTCCCCTATAGCTACCACTATACGTAATATATTCTCTGTTTTCTGATAAAAATTTGGCGTCCTTCCAAGTCGACGCCATCAATTTAACTCTAGCTGGGTCGCCCGGAAGAAATACAAAACGAGGTATATCGCCTTTTTTTAATCTAATATGATACAGCTCCTGGCCGACCTTAGGTTCCTCTGATGTCTTCATATAATTTGAGTGAAACATAATAGTATTTAAATCTTCAATTTCTATATAACGAGATAGCGTTAGTTAGTTACGAATACAAATATATTATATGTATAACAATAAATCAAAATAATATGGAGAATACTCCTGAACAGTCATTCTGACTTATTGGGCTAATATTTATTAATGAATCTTTTATAAATTATAATGACGGCGATGAATTACTCTGGGGATGTCTGAAGTGTGATGAATTATCCAACTCACTATGAGCCGTCATTGATATTGTTTTTTATGAACTTAATTATATTATTAAATTAACAATCAGGTAAATACTTACTAAAGTCGTGAACTACGATAAGCCAAATATGTTTGAAAACATTAAAAATTGATATAATTATATATCTATAAGCCCTAGAAATAATTCTAGTCCAGATGCTTGAGAGATTTTATTTTATGGTAAAGATCGAAATATGCCAACCCGATCTTTATTAAATCTAATTTGTGTAACATAAAATGGCTAATGAACGATTTGAAATTTTAACTTGGCCTATCATCATCCACACAGGTGCCAGACTCATTCATACTTTCTGCGTAAACACTATCTTCCAATTCATCTAAAGCATGATTTGTTAAGATGTCGATATTTGTTAGGATATCGTTCAAGTTTGTGTATTGGGTTAAAATGTATTTGAGCTTGCCGAAGGACATGCCATATGAACCAGGGCAGAGGAATTTTTCTTTTACTATTACAGCATCTGCATTAAGCCCTAAGATTGCTTGCATAGTTAGTTCCTTACTTATATTATAACCTGGATTTTGATACCGAATTATTTCCTTGGTATCTGCATTTATAACACCCAATATTTCCGCTCCCTCCAATGGTTTAAGCTCGCTATCTTTATTCAATGTTATAGCTATTTTCATTTTAACAGGATTTAGACGCTGGGTTATTTAATCATTACCTGAAAATTATCATTCAAATTTTTTTAATCCAGTTAACGTAGTATGGACATACTAGCTAATATATACGCTCAATATAAACAACTGTAACAAAATTTGTAAAATGATGACTTTTATAAACATATTACTTGGCAGAAATCTGGGCATCTAGATATATCCTAGACACATGTGACTACATCGCGGATTTAATTAAAGGTGGATTTATTGGGTGTCCGGCATAATCAAATACTAAACAATTTTTACGTTTTTGGCGTAATGCGGTATATAATTATGGTATCGGATATATATTTTATATTACTTGATTTGCCATTATTATATCGCACAGTAATTTTTACCATTAAATATTTATCACAGAAGAAGGGAGCCCAATTACGTTGACCAAGGCCATAGTTATGATATCCGGCGGCTTGGATAGCATGCTCGCTGTCAAGGCTATCAAGGAAAACGGTATACAAGTAATTGGTGTCCATTTTGTCACTCCATTTAACAAGGGGTGTTGCGCCAATCTTACAGATATTATGAAGTTTGCTGACGACGAAAATATAAAACTCAAAGTGGTAACTTCTGGTATAGATTATCTCGAAATGATAAGAAAACCAAAGCATGGTTATGGCTCGGCTATGAACCCTTGCATAGATTGCAGGATATATATGTTCAGGATCGCCAAAAGGATTATGGAAGAAGAAGGAGCTGATTTTATAGTCACTGGGGAAGTGTTAGGTCAAAGGCCTATGTCTCAAAACCTTGTAGCCTTAAATCTTATAGAAAAAGAAGCTGGCCTTGAGGGACAGATATTGAGACCACTTTCAGCTAAGGAGCTTAAACCCACCCTAGCAGAATCTGAAGGTAAAATAACAAGGGAGCGACTAGGCGATATCAAAGGACGATCAAGGAAACAGCAAATAGATATGGCTAAGAAGTTCGGCCTTTCAGCTTGGCCGAATGCAGGCGGCGGTTGCATACTTACAGATTCTAACTATGCAGCAAAACTTGGTGATGCATTTGAGCATTTTACGGTTATGCAATTAAAGGATATCAAACTATTGAGTTTAGGAAGGCACTTCAGGTTATCTAAATCTGTCAAATTGGTAGTGGGAAGGAATAAGGAAGAAAACGAACAGATAAGATCTATGAGAGAAGATCATGTTTTACTTGAACCCGATAACTTTATGGGGCCTACAGGCCTTCTGATTGGAGAACCCGATAATGAATTGTTGAGTCTTGCGTGTTCAATAATAGCTGGTTATGGAGACCCAGCGGATTACCCCATGGTCACAATCACCTCTAATAGAGAAGTTGTAAAAATGAAGACCTCCAGTATTGATAGGGGGGTTGCAGCAGCCTACTTGATAACAGCGCAAAAACCACACCACTAAAATCTCTAACGGCGCATTTGACGTTCAATGAGTTAGCTACGATGAACTTGAAATGTAATTGAATTTTATATAGTTTCTAGCCTTCGATTGTTCGAGCTTGGAAACATGTAATTAGAGGTTATCAAGATGTTGAGGACTTTTGGTGGAAGCATAAAATATGATACTTTAGTTCAAAGATAAATGGGTTCCCTCAACAACAGTGACACCCTTTAAATGCTATCTGTGATAACATTGTGAGGTAGAGACTACCATACCCGAATTTGTACCTAAACAGAAGCCTCCAGCCGGGCATCAGACGGATGTTAGCACCCACATGTTATTGAATCAGGAAACAGGTTCCCTGCTGACCAACGAACCCGCGAAGGAGATAGTCATCAGGGAACTTGCGTGCTTTAGCGGAAGAGGATATCATTTTAGAAGGGCCTTTATTCACTTTTCATCTTTTGTTTTGGTAGCCGGGAACTTGGTTTTTGGTTTAATAACTAACTCAGTATCCAACCTTTTCTCAACAAGATTCGGCCTTATAATGGATGGAATTATGGCTATAACCGCAGCTACGAGAAATATTTCAAATACATGATGGAAGGCTTGCATAAACGTGATCCATTGTTGTTGATATGCTAAGCTGTTAACCAACGCGGCGGGTAGGTCTTTCGTAGTTCCTATAAATAATGTTATAAAACTGGATACATTAACCGTTGTGCCTATAAATACAAATGCAACTGTCAAAGCCATCATGTTTGTTATATTTACAAGGGTTGAATTGGTTGCCGCCCCAACACCCCTTACTTCCGGTTCCACAGACCCCATTATGGAAGCTATGTTAGGAGATGCAAACAGACCGCCTCCTATTCCAGCCATTGCTAGAATCCCCGTAACCTCAAGAGTATTTGCACTTTGAGGTAGGATTGCTAAAAACGTCACAGATATGGCGGAGATAATGACGCCTGCCAGTGTCAGGCTTCTGTAACCTATTCTATCGGATATTATTCCACTTATTGGTCCTACTAGTAGGAAGCCCAAGCTCATAGGAATGAGCTCCAACCCCGCATGAAATGCGCTGAGTCCCCTCACACCTTCGAAATAAAAAACTAAGAGAAACATTATACCTCCCCTTGCTACCGCAACTAGGCTTGAAGCAATGACACCGCTTGTAAACATGCGCCTTTTGAATAAGGAGAACTTCATAAGCGGGTATTTTGCCCAATATACTTCATTTAGTATAAACAGAGCAAGTAGAATTGGAAATAAAGCAAATGACACATAACTATAAAACGAATATACATGAAATACTGTATAGAACACACCCGCAGCGCTGGAGGTCACCATTCCGCCTAATGTGTAAAAGGTTGCTCCCAACAGGAGCATGGCTATGGATCCAGATAAAAGCAAACCTCCGGCTACGTCTAGTGATTCCCCGCGTTTTCTAGTAGAAACTTCCTTTAGCTTTGTATAAGCCCATATAGTGCCAAAGATACCTATCGGGACATTGATGAAGAATATATATCTCCAACTAGCTACAGAAGTTATTATGCCGCCGAGCACGAGGCCGAGTATACCGCCTCCGACTCCAGCTACCATATTTATTCCTAATGCCATCCCCCTTTGATTTGACGGAAACGCATCTGTAAGGATAGCGGCCGAATTAGACCATAACATAGCAGCTCCAACAGCTTGAACTATCCTGAATATTATTATCTGAATACCTTCGGTTATGAGTGAATTAGGGATTATGAGCGCGGATAGACCAGTTAGCAACGAACCTATTGTAAATACCGCAAACCCTAAATTGTATATCTTAACACGACCCTTGAGGTCGGCTAACCGGCCGAAGAACAATAACAACGTGGCTGTTATAAGCATGTAACCCAACAAAGCCCAAATTACATAGCTGAAGGAACTAGCTGTAGCTATAGCGTAAATGGCTGAACTCACTGGTGCCGTTCCCCCGGGCGTATGGGCCAAAACACTTTGTAGTATATATGGTAACGATATTATAACTATACTGCTGTCTACTGAAGCCATTAGGACGCCTATCGTAGTATTAGATAACGCCGTCCACTTATATCTGCTGGAAACAGTGTGATCATTTGATCTTTCTACCGATGTGGACGGTGTACTCATGGACAACCATCTCCAAACTAATTATATTTATATATATCGTCAGGTTCGACAATTCAAATATAGAGAAAGTAAAGGACTAATCAATATAAACTCAAAGCGTTACCAAGAAATACATCATGCCTGAGCATATAAATAAGGTAAGCCCAGTCATAATATAATCACCAAGATTAAGCCTTAATTTGTACATAG
>JAJZYL010000079.1 GCA_021798095.1 archaeon
TTCTGACAAGACCAAGCTTGAGTCATATGCCGGATTGGTTCCAAGGGCAGCTAACAGCGGCGAATACATATCAAAGCACAGGCACATAAAGCATGGGGATGATGTGTTGAAGGTGGCGCTTACCACCGCTGCAAGGGGGGCAATGCGCTCAAGGTCAAGGACCTCAGTAAAGAAGCTATACAACAGGATGATCAGGAAAGGCAAGGCACCACAGGATGCTCAAGTTGTAGCGGCGAGGAAGTTAGCGTGCATAGTCTGGGGCATACTTACAAACAGGAAACCATATGTCGAGGAGGATAAATACCTCACAATGAAGAAGGAGAAAAACATCGGGCTCATGGCAAAGGGGAATGACAGGCCCGTTGACAGGGAAAAGGTCATGGACAGGCTTGCGAAGTCGACAGACGTGTTCAGTAAATACGGGGAAAGCAATGATTATATGGAAGGAGGTGGCTAAGCCCTAACGTTGGAATCCGATTTTCCTGGGAGAATATATGGCATGTATTTCATTTCCGCATTCGCATATCTGCGAGCTCTTCAGTTTCAGCACAGGCCCGTCCAGGGTAGTCCTGAAACCTTCGCCGTCAAAAACGCTCCTTCCCGCCCCGAACACGTAAGGTGAAACTGTTATCCTGACTTCATCAACCACGCCAGAACTTATCAGCGACCAATTAAGCCTGCCTCCGCCTTCAACCATGACCTTCCTGTAGCCCATTTCCCACAGCCTGCCGGCCATAACCTTCATGTCAATTTGCGGACCCCTGCCCGAAACGACCACCCTGACCCCCCTTGACGTCAGAGAGTTGATTGCAGCCTCCGGGGCCAAACCTGTAGTCATTATCACGGTCTTCTGGGGGTTTTCCGTGTAGACCCTGGAATTTACGGGCGACCTTAGCAGGCCGTCAACAATTATGCGGTCAGGGTCCTTGCCATTAAAATACTTCAGCCTTAGGGACGGATTGTCCGCAATTACCGTGCCTGCACCGACCATCACGGCGTCGCTTTCCGCCCTTAACCAGTGAAGCCTCAGCAGGTCATATTTACAGCTCAGTTTTGAGTATCCGGCATAGCTTGCTATCCGTCCATCAACCGTCATGGTTGAAAATATGGTTATACGGGGCACGTTCATTGCTGTCCCACCACAATTTTAGATACTGACTCTGGCCCGGCCCTCTTTATAACCGACCATGCCACATCCCTTGACCTCCCGATAGCTAGGGGCCTGGAATTAATAAGCATAAACGACGCCCTGTTTCCCTTACTTATGGATGTATCTTCAAGCCCGAAAATTTTAAGCGGATTAAGCGTTGCCATCTTTATTATTTCCACCGGATCGTTAAATGCGGGTTTTTGAGATCTGAGCAGCAACGCGGCTGCCTCAATTTCTCTCCAAATATCAGGCTTTAACCATCCAGCGTTATCGGTTCCTAGCGCTAACAGCACATTTTCATCCAGCATGCTAGCTATATCGGGATTTCCTACCGAAAACCAGGCGTTGGACCTTGGACATAGCACAGCGCCTACCCTTCTTTCAGCTAATTCCCTAATCTCCTCTCTCGTCAGGTGTGTGCCATGCACTATCGCCGTTAGGGGCAACGCATCCATGGCAATTTTAAAATCGTTAATTTCATGTAGCTGCCTAGTTTCCGATACATGGGCCAGAATTGGCATATTCCCGAATTCCATAGGAATTTTCCTCAGCACATCCATATTATAGGATATAACGTCGGGCAGGCCAAGGCCATCCATTCGCCCGAACCAATTTCCCGGCCTCCCGAGAATTATGTGCTTTGGCGCCGCAGGTACCCTAGCTTCATCAGGGTTTCCCTCTACGAAGTCAGCCACCGCAGCCACCCCTGAAGCCCAGCTTAACTCAAGTGCCTCCACCCTAGCTTTCCTTATTGTCTCAATTCCCGTATCTTTAAGGAGCATATGCTTGAGACCATTCGGGGGTGCAACTAATTCCTCGATCCCAAGCCAGTTTCCCGCCTCAGGAAATGCGTAGTCACCAGTATGCATGTGGGAGTTAACCAGGGTTGGCATCGCTATCAGGTCTGTTCCCCTGTTCCTCCTCTCATAAACGTCTGTTATTATGCCGTCGTTGACTTCTATCGTAATGTTTTTTTCAAACTCCAGGCCTTTCCCCGTAAAGGCGCCCGCTAGGTCAAGGCTTATCATAAATGACCTTCATAACCTGCCCCTTGTTTCTTCTCAAAAAATACAGCGCTTCTGCGGCTAGCTTCAGGCAACTTCTGGCATTGCTAGCAACCCCAATTCCTACCTTTGACCCATCTAATTTAATGTTCTGCAATTTGCCAAGTGAATCCTCACCTGCAAACATGACAACGTTGTCCCCGCCAAGGTATACAGATATGCCTCCAAATTCTTTAGACAACATGTTAACTGAACCTGCAAGTTTATCCACTTCAGATAGTCCTTCGACAAGTGTTCCTGCTTCAAGTTTTTTCAGGTATGAGTTTACATCGAAGTGCGCTGCAACAACGTTGCTGAAATCTGGCACCCCAAAATGGGTTTCACGTGGGGCAAGCGCGCCAATCCCTTCAAACGCTTTCCTTATAGCGCTTACCAGAGTACTGCCTGACCCACTTGAGGCCCTGTATGGGACAGGTGAAACCGCGTTCATTATATCAAATACCCTTTTATGGCCATCCTCTTCAATGCCATTGGCTATGATCAACATGTGATGAAAGGTCGCTGGTACAAGGAACCCCCCCTCTCCTGCTACTGCTTCCTGCAGTTCTGAGTACAGCCTGTGCTGTGTCGCCTGAACTTTCCATTCCCTGTCATTTCCAAGGCTGGATACCCAGCCTTCATAATCCATAAGCTCTGTAATTATGACCTTCATTTGTAACTCCACTTCCTGACCATTGTGCTGTAATTGTCAAACTTGGAATCATCATAATTTATCGATTCAAGGGGAATCGGGCTTGCATCATCAACACCATCAAACTCCTTGATAACCCTGTAAACTGTATCCCGCTGCGCAGGCTTTCTTCCTGCCTCAACTATAAGCCTCCTTATTTCGGCTGGTGATAAAAACTGGCCATGCGTTGCTCCCGCTTCCGAAGAAATGCTTTCATTTATGAGGGTGCCGCCAAAGTCATTTGCGCCAAAGTCCAGCAGCATCTGAGCGAACCTTGAGCCCTCCTTCACCCATGAAACCTGTATGTTTCTTATATACTTATTAAGCACCAACCTAGATGTTGCATACAGTGCAATCACCTCAGCAGCGCTCGGGGGCCCGTTAACCCTTTTTAGCAATCGTGTTCTATAAGGTATGAAGCTCAGGGGCACAAATTCCGTGAACCCTGGGCTTTCCTTTTCCAGTTCCCTGAGCTTTACAATATGCTCAGCCCTCCGTGCTTCACTTTCTATATGCCCGTACATTATCGTAGCTGTAGATGGTATGCCGAGCCTGTGAACCTCCCGTATTATGCTAATCCACTCATCGGTGCTGAGCCTGCCAGGAGATATTTCCTGCCTTACAGAATCATCAAGGATTTCCGCGGATGTGCCCGGCACGCTGTCAAGCCCTGCTTCCTTCAGCATCATGATAAAATCCCTGTACTTCATACCAGAAAGCTTTGAGCCGTACCATATCTCTTCAGGTGAAAAGGCATGCAGGTGCATTTCCGGGACCCTTGACTTTATGGCCTTAAGGACACCGGGATAAAATTCCCAATCCATTTTTGGAGGGAGCCCGCCTTGAATGCACACTTCGGTTGCGCCAAGCTTCCAAACTTCTTCTGCCATCCTGACAATTTCATCAACCGGTATGAAGAATCCTTCAGGGCTCCTGTAATTTCTGCTGAAAGCGCAAAAGCCGCAGTTCAATATGCAAACGTTCGTATAATTTATATTTCTGTTAACTACATACGTTACTGTATTACCAACTGTGATTTTCCTTAAATAGTCAGCGGCGAGGCCTAGCAGGAACAGGTCATGGCCATGCGATTTCAGCAGCGTTTCCACCTCCAAACCGTTAAGGTCATGTCCGGCAAGCGCTTTTTCGACAGCCCTGGCACGCTCTTCATCCTCAAACAGGCCAATTTCCATTCAGTTCTCCCTCCTGTTAAGTAAGGCCATAATCCGCTCGCTCATGAAACCTTCCTTGCTTACAAACTCCGGATAGACGGGGAACCGATTTTTCAGGGCAAAGCCGCTGCGGCGGCATTCTTTGGATAGCGCTTCAATGTCAGGCCATGGATAAGCTGGATTAACATAGTCCTTAGTGAGCTGTGAAATGCCACCCAGATCATTGGCCCCTGCATCGGCAATGTCTTTACAATCGGGGACCAAGTTCGGTGGGGACTGAATATTCATATTTGGACCAAGCACAATCCTGGCAACAGCTATAACCCTCTGAACCATCTCCAATGATGGGCCTTGGGTTTTTTCCATGGATGTGCCTTTTTCAGGCCTAAATGGCTGAATAATTACTTCCTGAACATGACCGAACTTCTCATTGAGCCTTTTTATAACAAAAATAGAATCAATTATGTCGTCCGGCCTCTCCCCTATGCCCAAAATTATGCCTGTTGTGAAAGGTATACGTAATTTTCCAGCAATTCCCATCATCCTGATCCTCAGTCTCGGATTCTTGCTTGGTGAAAGGTGATGAGCCCCCCCTGGCTCAAGAAGCTTTAATGATGTGGATTCGAGCATCAGGCCCATGCTCGCTGAAACCTCCTTCAGTCTTTTCATTTCATTTACCGATAACACACCTATATTTATATGTGGTATAAGGCCGCAATTCAGCGCAAGCTCTGCAATATGGTAAGCATAATCTGCGGTAGAGTTGAACCCCTTTTCTCTCAAAAATGCCCCTACTTGTGCATATTTGCTTTCTGGCCTTTCACCGGCCATTATCAGCGCTTCTGTGCATCCAAGCGACCTGCCAGTCTGAATTAGTTTGATTGCTTCCCCTTCACCCATATACCCTCCTCCTTCCCCAAGTTCCTTTCTATAACTACAATACGCGCACCTATCACTACAGAGGTCTGTTATGGCCAGAAATACCTTCCTTGAATATGTAATTGTCCTACCATGACCGAGATCTCTTAATTGTGATGCCGTTGACAATAGCCATTTGATATCACCGTTTAAAAACTGTAATGCCACATTTCGATTTATAGCGTTGCTGTTTTTTAATACTGTTATAATATTTTTTACACTATTGTTTGCAAAGTTTTGCATATCACTAGTTATTTATAGTCATTTATAAATTGTTGGTGCCGTTCAGCTATGCATGATCCCGTACCGTAGCCGTTAATCATTGGCTTCTCCTTCCGCATATGGGACTAGGGCATACTTAGTTTCTCTAGCTTCCTAAGTTTTATGCTGAATACGTCCTCACTTAAGTCGTGGTACAGTTCATCCCTGACAGACAAGCAGCCAGTATATTCTGACCAGGAGCCTCCTAGCCATCGCAACTATCGCCTTGCCGTTTCCCTTCCTCTTATTAGCTATCCTCTCATATACCTGCATCATCTTGGGGTTGTGCCTCGCTGCGCCCTGAGCTGCCTGCATCAGGTACCACCTGAGCCCGCTGTTTCCCAGCTTCGTTATCCTCCCCGTGA
>JAJZYL010000080.1 GCA_021798095.1 archaeon
GCGGAACTGTCTATTGTAACCCCCTATTCCACGGACATGATGGATGGTGATGGGTATGTGCTGACCACCAAGAACGATATAACCATCAACTATCTGGAACATATCAATCTGGTATCCAAGGAGATAGTGTTTGTGCCACCCAATTATGTAGCACACCTGACCGCGAAGAGCAAGTTCGGCCGAATGGGCATCAGCTTCCTCAACGCCGCCAAGGTACACAGCGGATTCGTAGGAAGGTTGGCCCTAGAAGTGGTCAACATGAGCAACAAGAGGACACCTGTCAAACTTTCAAGGGATGATCCATTCATGCACTTCGAGCTGATGAGCAGGGAGGGAACGCCATCCCCATATGAAGGTGCCTACATGTTCCAGTTTATGGATGACTCTGAAGTCGATAAATACATGAAGATATTATCGGAGAGGTTTCCAAATGAATATCAACTCCCTATGTTAAAAAACAGGGCAAAAAATAGGATAATGGATATTGAAGAAATCTAGCCGGCAGATAGCTACAGGCTAATGGATCAGTCGGCCGGCTCCGATAACTTGAGTGCCGATTTGAGCCCCTTGTAGCGGTTCCTTATGGTTACTTCGGTGACGTTGGCTGCTTCTGCTATATCCTTCTGGGTCTTGTTCTCCCCCTCCTGCACACAGGCCACATAGAGGGCCGCGGCAGCCAGCCCCATTGGGTCCTTGCCTGCTGATGTCCTCCCCTGGATGGCGTTCTTCAGTATCTCTATTGCCTTCCTCGTAGTGCGTTCGCTGAGCCCGGCCTTAGCGGCTATCCGGTTGACGTTCTTAACGGGATCTATTATCGGCATTTTGATGTCAAGCTCTCTTAATATGAGCCTGTAGCACCTGGCTATGTCCTTCCTCTTTACGCTTGAAACCGCTGCTACATCCTTTAACGTGCGCGGAGTTTCCAGGGACCTGCAGGCCGCGTACAGCGACGCTGCTATGAGCGCCCCTATGCTTCTTCCCCTGACCAGCCCCTTTTCAAGCGCCTTCCTGTAAATATATGCGGATTTTTCCACTATGTTCTCCGGCACGCTCAGTTTGTCCGACAGCCGGTCCAGTTCGTTGAAGGCCTGCCTCAGGTTTCTGTCTACTGGCTCGTGTATCTGGCTCCTGCTATCCCATATCCTGAGCCTGTCGACCGTGGATTTGCTAACGCCCACCAGCGCCCTCCCCGAAGCATCCCTGTCAGATTGCCCTATTACTGTTGATAGCCCCATATCGTGCATCGCTATTGATGTGGGCACCCCCGTTCTGCTCCTGTCTTCGTTTTCCTCCTTGGAGAAGGCCCTCCACTCGGGCTTTGTATCTTCGACTTTTTCCTTGATGACGTACCCGCAGCTGGCGCATATTATTTCCCCACTTCCGGTATCCAAAAGCAGCTCCTTTGATCCACATCTGGAGCATTTTTCAATATTTTCACCTAATTCATATGGCGAAATCCTTTTAAATGACAGAAATTTATCACCAACAATAACGGTTATATGAGTTATATATAAACATATCTATAATATATACGGTTGGCTCGCTGTTCATCCAGCATTCATAAATCGTTAACCATTATCCGAACCCTTGTTTTAACTCAACCATCAAAGTTTTCTCGAAGTTAAACTTAAATAGAATGTGGTGGCAGGATGAAAAAGAGGGGACGTCGTCTAGCTAGGCAGGACAGCAGGCTCCAGAAATTATTGCTTTAGATGGTACTGATAAAAGGATGATGTGATTCTGGAGCGCCTGGAGGGACCTGTTGGTCGTGGGTTCAAGTCCCACCGTCCCCATCCTAATAACCGGTTTAAAAGTGTGCCCAAACACTACTATACATGGCAATGGAGAAAATTGAAATGATGCTCCTGTGGGAGGTGCTGAAAAGTCCCATTCGCGCTCCGATTACAAGCGTAAGAGCCGTTTCCTGCTAGAATTTGGTGGATATGTAAATCCAAAGCTTATTCATCATAAGCCAGGCCCGTCCTTTGTAATTCAGGTTGAAATGGCAGAACTGGAGCACGGCATGAGAGCGTTCATAATGGATGCGATGAACGACACAATGAAAGTAAAATCGTTGATCATTAAGTTCATACGCGCTCAGAACGAACTGGTCTATGCCGGGAAGATCAACCATCACTCTATCCGGCTCGGGCTGGTTCCCTTTAAACTGGCGTTAGACCTCAATGATGTGCCATTTTCTTGGCGGAAGCTGATGAGGCTCCTACATACGAGGAACTATCCAAAGTATTGGGGATACTGGCTGGCTCGTTCCTTTGTCATATTAAGGCCCCAGAGGGGCATGAAGAGGTTACTGTGCTACGCTCATGTGCGCTGAGGGGGGCAGGGGCGGCTCCGTTTTACAGTTTTACCCGAAGCGGGAAAGGTAAAGTATATAACTGTGTTATAATATCTTATGATGTTTGAGTAACAACGATTCAGAAAATCGAATAGTTGTTGATAATGAGCAGGATGGAAAGAAAATAGCTTCCAATACATCATCTGAAAATGATGAAGGACTTGCTTCTATAAAGAACGACATCAAGGCCCTGATGGAAATGTTCTATATAAAGGATGTTCCATCATATGGGAATAACTTCTTTTTTACGATAGGCGTGTACATTCTGGAACTGCTGGTCATCCTTGTTTTATCTGGCATAACCATGGCGCTTTTCGGCCCGTACTGGTGGGACGTCACCGCAGCCGGCGTATTCGTTAGAAGCATCCACCTGTGGGCTGCCGAAGCCTTTGTGACGCTCATCCTGATACACCTGTTCGTCAACTTGTCAACTTCAGCCTACCGGCATAAAAGGTTAGTCTGGATGATAGGGAGCGTCATGCTCCTAGTTGCGTTGCTTGAATTTGCCTTTGGGATAGGGATGGGGAATAATTTTGTGGGACAGTGGAACAGCCTTTCTGGGGCAGATCTGTGGAATGGCCTTGGCCTCGGATACTGGGTAAATCCGCTGAATGGTGGCGCGATTTATGGATGGCACATCGCTATAGTGCCCATTGTGCTGGTTGCCCTTATAGCGGTGCATTTTCTGACGGTAAGGAGAAGAGGCATAAGCAAGCCTTACCGTAAGGACATCCCGTTTAAAATGGTGAAGACCGACCACAAAAAGATGTATAGAAGGATGGCGTACGTCCTGATAGTCGTACTGTTATTCGCTGTCTTTTTCAGGGCTCCATATACTGCTCCCGTCACTATTCAAAATATAGCTCAGTCTCAGCCACAGGCATTAGCCATAACCTTCCTCAACGAGTTCAATCATAATTCATCCACGGCCACATATCTTGATAGCATAGATCCGTATACCTTTAACACAAGGTTGGTCTATGTAATTGAACCATATGAAGAATATGCCAGATCGGTTGGCCTTAGCGGCAGCACAATCACATTCCTGAATGAAACCCCTGCCATGCAGGACCAGTACATAGCAGGGGCATACGCTTACTTCGACGGAAACGGCAGCATAGCAAAGGCGGTCAATTCCACGAACCCCCTGATCGCGGTGGTGGGCGAGCTGGTCATGCTGTCAGATGGGGGTATGTATCAACAGATTTTGCAGGGAGAAGCAAACAGCGGCATAGACCAGACATATACGCTGAGGCTTCTTTCAGATACAGGCGTCATGGACGCCACGGCCACTCAGGAAGGCCTTCAGGTTAACCAGTGGGGCATAATAAAGGTGGCTCCAAATGGCGGATGGCAGTACCTGGAATATTTTATGGCCCCGTACAATGTACTGGAAATCTTGGAACCATCATGGACAGACCTGCAAGACGGAACCGTTGCAATGATTGCATTCCTGTTGCTTTTCCTGTTGCCTTTCATCCCATACCTGCGTGACATCCCGGACAAGCTGAAGCTGTACAAGATCTTCTGGAACAGGTTCACTGTCCCAGAGATCCAGCTTGAGCGGGCGAAGAAACTGAAACACAAAAATGACAAATAGCTGAATAAGTAGATGATGATGCGGTTACGGCTTCAGGGTATTTCCACAGGTGATGATGGCGACCGATTTGCCGGTTACGCCGGCCTTCCTGAGTGCTGCCAGCGATGCCACCCCAGCCATTTCTGCGTGTAGGCCGTACGTTCTTCATAGCGATGCTCATGGCGGCTAGCTGTAAAAAGAAAAGTGGTTTACATCGGCTGGGCCTTGGGAAATGGTTGTAGATTATCAGACAACGCGGGCTTGGATTAGAACGGCGGAAGTCAGCCCGCGCATGTAGTATAAGGGAGACAAGCGTATATCCTATATACAACTGGTATGCGCAGGGTTGAGGTGAGTAAGGACGGTAAGTTCGCCCTTACCGACGATGATGTTGAGATGGTGTATGAGGATAAGGTCACAAGGTTCGGCCATGGTGCCAAGGTCGGATGCCTTAAGAAGTACGTAGGCAGGAGGGCCTACGTGATAGTCTACAGAAAGTAAATGCCCAGGCAGGCGCTGATGGAGGAGTTTAAAAACGGTCCTCGCTAGCGTCAGGGCAGGGGGGTTCCCATACGTGACCAGGCCAGGGCCCAGGATCCGCTGGAACAGGTACGACCTGGCGCAGGAGTACCCGGAGGTGATACGGCTTATAAGGGCAGCCGTGGACCAGTCATCAATCAAGGCCATATGTCCTCATAAGGAATGACGCCGCAGGCAGGGCCCGTTCCTCGGCCGACAACATAACCAAGCTGCTCCTTGTCCAGCAGTATGAAGGGAGGTCAGACAGGGTGGCCATTGGCTATCTGAACTTAATCGGGAAACGCCTGGGCATTCATCGTATGGTTGGCTACAAGACCCTGGAGAACGCCTACGGTGACTATGACGTCATGGCCATACTGAACGACGTATTCTTCCTTACCCAGCAACTCGTTGCCAACCTAGAGCATGAGTTCGGCATAGATGGTACCTGCTTCAGCAACACCATAAAGGCGAACTGGGAGTCAACGAAGGACGAGATGCTCGGGCTGAGCGGGAAGGGAGGAAGGGGTAGTAGTAAGAACAGAAGGAGGGGACGGTTCGACAAGGTCATGATAGCCGCAGGCACTACGTTCAAGGTCATCTCCTCCTTCGCCGTTACCAGCGCGCCCACCGCCAACGAATCGCCGTACCTCAGTCAGGCCTCTGCTCGAGCAGATAGTGGAGCTGTACGAGCAGGTGCTGCCCATGACCGCAGACGCAGCGTTCATTTCAAGGGAGTACTGCTCGGCCAAAGCTTCAGCGGGAGCCCTTCCCAGGATATTCCCCAAGAAGGACATATCGCACTGGGGCCGGACGCCTGGATGGAGATGCTGGAGGAGTTCGTGTTCGATACACAGACGTGGCTGGAGAAATATCACAGGCGGTCCATAGTGGAGACCGTGAATTCAACGCTGAAGGGGACCATGCCGTCGCCCGTCAGGAAGAAGCTGATCGTCAGGAAGGCGACGGAGATAGCTGCTAGGATCTGCATATACAACATCAGACGGCTTGTATACCTGAAGTACACCAAGGGGATAGACCCTATCATGCGATGGCAACCCACAATAAGGCCCGTGCTACCTAGATACCTGACCCCATAGAACCGTTTCCCAAAGCCTTGACTTACAGC
>JAJZYL010000081.1 GCA_021798095.1 archaeon
CCTATCGCTTTTTACCGCTGCGGGAAATATACCACAAGTCCTTCTCAAGGCGTCCGTATCCCACTGGGTCGTATAGACATCTATCAATATCTTATCGCATCCCTTAAGATCGGCCATCCCAGCGAGCGTAATGGTCTCCGGAGGGCTAACTCCACCACCAACTATTATTAGGGCCATGCTTGCGATCGACGTAACCCGTTAATATCCTTGACGAAATGCCCATCGTAGCAATTTACCGCGCTCCTTTTATAATCCAGTGGATTCTAGGGCTTATCCGGTGAATTAAAACATGAAACTGGCGATTGCTGGCATGGGCCCGGCTGGAGCCTATCTTGGCGCATCCATGAACGGCAGGGCCGATATTGAAATTTATGAAATGCAGACCGAAAAGAATTTCTCGTCCATATGCGCCTGGGGGACAGGGTCCGGCGGCATTGTAGAGTTGACCAGGAAGGTAGGGCTCAACTTCGATGAATATATCCTGTACAAGAGCAAGCATACGTATATTGAAATTGGCAAGAAGCTTCTTAAGGCCAGGTCCGATGGGCTAGCTACATTTGATAAGCCACGCCTGCTTAAGGACATCACTAAGGGTATAAACGTACACTATAACACTCGGGTGTTCCCTGGCTACCTTGAAAGCCGTTCCTCAATAGCAATTGATGCTACCGGTGTATACAGGCGGCTTCTCCCACAGTTAAAACAGGACCTTTTGCTACCCACAATTCAATATAAGGTCAGGTTCAGCGAAATGCCCTACGACGACTTCTTTGTAAGCATCTTCAAGAATTACGGCGGTTATCTCTGGTTCTTCCCCCTTGGCGGCAATACCGCATTTGTTGGTGGAGGGGATATGTTCAACACGCACGAACCGGAAGTGATGAACTTTATCAAGAAGTTCCAGGGGGAAATACTGCCCAACAGCCGCAAAGGAAAGGCCATAAGGTTATTACCACCTTCCATGGCTACACCTCATTATTATATGAATACGATAGGAGTGGGAGAATCCGTGGGCGCTGTCTTCCCTCTGGTTGGCGAAGGTATACTTCCTAGCATGCTAACTGCGGATATATTAATGCGGACCGATTTTGACAGGTATTCCTACTCGTCAAGCCTCAAGAAGACATTCAAGGCATACGAAGATGCTTACAAGTTCATCCTGCACAAGAGCAAACACGTCTATGGTCTTATCGATACCGTCATTTTCAGTTTGGGGCTCTTTAGATATATCAGGTTAAATAGCAAATACATCGGAGTAAAAGCTGGATTTAAGGAGCTGTATGAGCTCTTTAAACCCCTTTAGCAAGGTAGCTTTGCCGGTTGATTGACTAAGATCGATTAATACCACAATGTTCTATAGTAGGTTTTATCTAGCTAGTATATCCCTTTTCCTTGACTACGGCCAGAAGTGAATCTGCACGCGCAACGTGATCTGAAATTAACCCACCTATGGTCGAGGCGGTCGGGTATTCAATGGCCCTTGCCAGAGCCCTGCCATTATTTGCAAGCTCTGCAATCAGTAGCGGAAGCACATCCTTAGCTGGATATCTCGCGCTGTATGCAAGGTTAAAGCCTTGGCGCCCAAGAGTCGCGAACTTGGCCTTCATTTCCTCTATGTCAACCCTGATGTCCTTTTCACCCAGTGTCAGCCCTTTATAATACGCCGTACGTATGCTAACCCCAGACCTTATGGCCTTGATATTGAGCTTGGATAAGAGGGAAGCAAGCTTGGGACTGATCTTTTCGCCTGTAGTCACGACAATCGTATCACTGGATACCCATATACTGCCAGATTCTATCTTGGTTGGTACCTTGGCCTCCTTAAATTCGCTGAGAATTGGGCCTGCCGGCAAGCCCGTATTTCCGGCCGGTATCATAACATCATTTGTAGCCGTGTCCCCGCCCTTTGCCGCCATCAGGGCCTTGTTCTTGTCGAACAATATGTTAAGTTCAAACGGATCCATCTTGGAGAATATAAATAGCGCCTGCCCCCTTATACCCTGGACTAGACCGGCAAGCCTTTCATCCTTGGAAATCGTCTTAATAGCCAGCGTATTCTTGATAGCGTAGAACTTCAAATTATCCCTGAACCTCTTCCTGAGCTGGGATATCTGGTTCGCCCTTACCTTATGAAGGTCAACTATTGAAATGAACGGATAATCTGATATGAACTTCTCCATCTTGACCATGGCGTCCTTCTTCTTTTGTGGATAGCGCTCTCTATTCTTTGGCATTTTCATAGCACCTCCGCCGCCTTAGCCTTTACCGGTTTGCCCAT
Organism: archaeon; assembly: GCA_021798095.1. Lineage (GTDB taxonomy): Archaea > Thermoproteota > Nitrososphaeria > Conexivisphaerales > UBA164 > JAJZYL01. Next base: position 2,279 of record JAJZYL010000081.1, read on the forward strand.
GGTCAACTTGACGATTACGTTGCTTATGGACCTCTTGCCTCCTGGGAGCTTTTTGTCCAGAGCGTCCACCACGGCCTTTGCGTTGTCCAGCAGGTCCTTACTGGCCATTGTTTCGGTGCCTATCTTAACCGGGACAACAAACTGGTTCTTTGCCTTCATCCTTGTATTGCTCAGCATACGTCTGTAAATCGTCTCTACATTAGCATTTTGGGGAATGGGACTGGGCATCTTGCCACGGGGAGCGAGGACTGGCCCTAGAGCCTTGCCAACTTTGGCCATCATTGTAACATCGGCTACAAATGAATATGTGCTTCTTGCAACCTTCTTGGCAGCCTTCTTATTCGTTCCGAACCTGTCAAGCTCCTCGGCCTCTATGACCTTGGCCCCTAGCTTTTTCGCGTTCATTGCAATATCGCCCGCGGCTATGAACACTACATCGGATGAATTCAAGAAGGGATGTGGCAGGCCGACCATTTCATTTATGTTTACGCTTGATTTATTTACCTTCCTTCTATCAAGCACTAAATAAAGATCCATAGACTGACTAAAGTTACGTTTAGGAGAGCTTTCCTTGGCCTTATCTATTAGGCCAGCCAAGGTGATGGTGGACTTGGACATGTACTTAAACCTCTAAAATCGCATTTAAATATCTATTGGGTGTTCGATCTGTAGAATCAATAGAAGATATAACGGCAAATTAAACAAGAGTTAAATATGCTCAACATTCGATATTTTTCATGGGTGGCGTATTTAATAAGGGGGAGATCTCTTTCATTCAGAAGATCGAAGAGGTGATGAATGACGTTTCGCGAGATACCGGCATCATACTTTACTATGTAGGGACAACCAAGGCCATTAGCAAGAGTGGAAAGGAGGTAAAGGCGCTAAACATCGAAGCTTACAAGGAGTATGCCGACAGGGCTCTGGATACCATCTGCAGCCAGATAAAGGAAAGCTACGGCCTGACGTCGTGCGAAATATTCCATCTGGTGGGCGAGTTCCAAGTCGGTGAGCCATTGGTGCTGCTAATCATCGGGAGCCCCAGCAGGGAACCGGCGTTTAGAGCGCTGGAGGAGGCCGTCAAAAGGTATAAATCAGAGCCTACCATATGGAAAAAGGAAATCTACACCGATGGGTCGAGCAGCTGGATACAGGAATGAAGTATAAAAGAGGCTTGGGGATCGAGAGCACAGCTCATACGTTCGGAGTTTCCGTAGTAGATGAAAGAGGGACCATACTGTCGAATGTCAAGGAGGTTTACAAGCCGCCCCCTGGTAAAGGTATTCATCCGAGGGAAGCCTCCAGGCATCACGCTGAAAAAGCACCCAAGTTGATTGGCGATGCGCTCAAGGCAGCCTCCCTCACCATTGATGATATGGATTTCATAGCCTATTCGGCGGGGCCTGGGCTGGGCCCATGTCTGAGGGTTGGTGCCACGCTAGCAAGGGCTCTTTCGGTGTACTATCACAAGCCCATTATCCCAGTACATCATGGAGTAGGCCATATAGAACTAGGGTGTCTTCTTACAGGCTCGAGTGATCCTGTAGTGTTACTGCTTTCCGGTGGTCATACGATGATATTGGTATCCGGGATAAGAAGCTGGGTCGTTTTCGGCGAAACCCTGGACCTGACGCTGGGGCAGTTGATAGACCAGTTTGGGCGGGCCATAGGCTACAGCTCACCTGCAGGTCCATCGATCGAAAGGCTTGCCAGAGATGGTAAGAAGTATGTCACGCTCCCTTACGTGGTAAAGGGAAATGATCTTTCTTTTTCAGGTATGCTCACCTCAATCAAGAAGGAACTTTCCAGACCGTATGCGGATTTAGCCTTCTCTCTTCAGGAGACCGCATTCGCAATGGTCGCCGAAGTCAGCGAGCGGGCTCTGGCCCTGACAGGTAAGCGGGAACTTTTGGTAGTAGGTGGAGTCGCTGCCAACGCTCGCCTTTCAGAAATGTTAAATCATGTCGCTGATAGGCAGGGGGCGGCGATTAAACCCATCCCCATAGCTTTCGCGGGGGATTGTGGCGCCCAAATAGCGTGGCCTGGGGTTCTTTATAACAAAGCAGGAATATCGGCCAGGGCAGAAGACGCCTTTGTTAATCAGTCATGGCGTATAGATAGGGTGAGTGTGCCTTGGAGAAGCTGATAAAAAGGGGCGCGGAGGCCGATATCCTCCTCGGTTGGTGGGGCCCATTAAGAGCTGTGTATAAAGTAAGGAGAGCTAAACCTTATATGGTAACAGAACTGGATTTAAAGCTGAGGAAGGCTAGAACCATCAGGGAGGCTAGCGTAATGCCGCATGCGCGCAAAGCCGGGGCCAATACGCCATATATTTTCTATGTGGGAATAAGGACCTTTACCATAGTCATGCAGTATATCGAGGGGCCTACAATGAAGGAGGTGCTTGATGACAAGCCTGTCCTGGCGGCTGTACTGGGAAGAACCCTGTCAAGGCTTCATTCAGCAGGAATAATACATGGAGACCCTAATACTGCCAACTTCATACTTTCAGATGCAAACAGGTTATGGTATACGGTGGACTTCGGCCTGTCCTTCTTCTCTAGCGAACTTGAAGATATCGCGGTTGACATCCATATAGTCAAGGAGATGCTCGCGGCGCAACACAAGCGCGTATTTCAAGAAGCGTTCAACCACTTCCTCACTGGATATTCGGAAACCGCGGGCCAGCATGGACTGACACAGATATTGAAGAAGCTTAACGAAATAGAAAGGAGGGGCAGGTACGGTAGACAGTTTGTCGATTGAATTCAATGCTTTTAACCACTGATTAGGATCCGGTCCAACCCCTAACACATGATGTATTTGGGGGATGCGGACTGCATAAACGACCTAAGAAATAATAAGCTTTAAAGGCGGATTTAGCGCATATAAGTACTGTAATGGCGAGATGTTTTGTATCAGTGGATATCAAGGATGAAGGCGTCTTAGACAGGATAGCGTGGGTACAGGAACGCCTGGCGATCGATGGTGTTAAGCCGGTAGAAAGGGAAAACCTGCACTTTACTCTCAAATTTCTGGACGAATTGGATAATGACCAGATCGGACTTATAGATAGGAAACTGGCCAGCATCACATCAGTCCCAAAATTCAAAATCAGGATGGTTGGGGTTGGTGCTTTTCCTAACATGGAACACATAAACATAATATGGGTGGGTGGGGAAAGTGCTGAACTGATAGAACTGGCCCATATGATCAGGAAGCTTACGGAAGGAGCTGGAGATGAGAAGGGGTTCATCCC
>JAJZYL010000082.1 GCA_021798095.1 archaeon
AAGGGCTTATAGGGGACCTGCTTTCAAAGGGTATAAGGATAAGGGAAATAAGGGAGATGCAGAACCCGCTTGAGGAGATCTTTCAGTAAAAGCCATATCGATATAATCGCTAAGGCACTTTATGGCCGGAAGGTGAACGGCCCAGACCTCTGAAGGGCGCCCTCGTAAACCATATGTAAAAACCTGTGAAGCGCTGGTAGGAAGGAGGGCGTCAAACGCTGCCGGAGAAGCCATGGGCCTCCATGGCCGTTACCCCGAAGGGCTAACCGCGCCCTGACGAGCAATATTCGGCCGCAACATAAAAGGGCTCCTTTGGCTCCCGGGGCATGCCTGAATAGTGCCCATTTTATTTATTATACTAGACAGCGGGATATATATTATAGATAATGATTGGACTTTACACCGCTATCAGGAAATGTTCAAAAAAAAGGGAAGGAATTGATTATGGAGCCACTGTAGGATATGTATATTCGTTATTCATTGCTCCCATATTTGTAACAGTTATTGTAGAACCGTTTTGCGCTGTGTAGACTATCTCTGTGACGTTTATTGAGCTGCTGGGGTTTGACGTAAATATTTTGTTGGCTACTATATAGCCATATGTATAGGCGTTGGAGATGGCGGACAACTGGCTGAAGGCAGCAGGGCTGTTTAATTGTGCCATGTTTATCTGGTTGAAATTGTCTATGACGTAGACTGCAACTTCAGCAACCCTCTGTTCTGCAATCCCTCCGTTGTAAGGTGATGGATAGAACTTGGAGTTGGATATCCCCTGCAGTACCAGACACGGAACACCATATGCTAAGTTGACGCTGGAAAATCCATAAGCGTTATCTTCGCCCGCATCGGTTTGATATAGCGCATTTTCAAACTTCAGCCATCCCAGATTGTTTGTCCAGAGGTTGGCTGACCCATCTACGCCGACAACCATCTTTGCCTGGATGGCGCCCGTCAGTGTGGAATTCCCGGTTATCATGCTGATGTTGGTCGTACCAAGGCCATTATAGGTCGCAGCAAGCTGAACAAGCCCATATGAAGAAGGAAATGTGTAGGTGCTGATGAAGCTCCCATTTGATGCAAATTCTATCGGTATATCATATGGAGAAATGTAATCTCTGTGGTAGTGGAAGGCTGACTTGTCGACCGTGAATGCGGCTACAAATACATCTCCCATGTAAATGTTTGGGTTCCTGGATCCCGCGATTCCAGTGAATATGTTAGCTATGATGTTGAACCTGGTATCCATGATGGTGGTGGTTTGGGCCGTGCCGGCTTGCCTTGGAAGCGACTCTGTTACTACCACTGGCGTCCCGTTCATGGTACCAAGGTAGAATATATAGCCGCTCATGTTGATGCTGGTCACTTCATTCATAAGGGGTACATAATATTTGGTGACCGTTGCCTCAGACGAAATTAAGCCTACTCGTGGGGCGCTTATCAGCTGATTCGCCAGGGACTGCAATTGGGAATTTTCAGTGATGATGCTGGAATTGAGGGAAGTTATGCCAGACTGAGAAGACATGAGTGAAGAATTTATCTGCGCAAGTTCAGCAGTTATGCTATCCAGCTTCTGCGCTACCGCCGCCAGGTCCTGATTGGCCGTTGCTAACTGTGATTGCTGTGAAGGTATTACATAATACTGGTCATATGCGAATGTCGAAAATCCAATTATTGTAAGAATTATGAAGACTATGGCTACAATCTTGTAATTCATTAAAACTAGGTGCGCTTAATTCATATATATAGTTTCCGGCGGCGTTCCTTTGTTGCATAGCTTCCTGACCACACGCGCTTAATTTAGCTATTTATCCCCGTGCTAGGCATCCACATAGCCTCCTCCTGACATCATTACAAATTACTTCGTCTGCATAGGCTTGCAAGAATGTTCCCTGTCAGCAAGAATTATGAACATCAACGCGTTGAAGTGATTATAGAGCCTGCCGTTCTTGCCGTCGTTCATGAGTTTCAGCTGCTCACCCCGGTAAACCAGGACGCCGGTGCTGGCAAATTATTCGTTCAAATCCTTATCCGCAAAGGCAGATCAGCATATCTACCGCTTGTAGGCGATTGAATCATGAAATTAAATATATCGAACAAACTGGCAAACTCGGGGCGACAACTATAGGAATGCATAAATACGCTAATTCGAATGGCCTTTATTATGAGGAAGGGGACCGTAATCATAGGAATGATATTGCTGGCGGTGGGTGCAGGCATGTTCTTCATAGGCCCCGTAGTGGTTAATTCGAGCCTTAGTCCCGCTGCCCTGTCCTCACTGGCGGATTTGACGAATGCGGCTAGCCTGGCGCAGGGACAGAACATAACCATAGCTTCGGTGCCCGTGGGCAGCACCATGGCAATCGTATACAATGATTCGATATCGGCTCCATTGGCCTTTACGGTGAGCAATATAACGACCGAGCAGGCAAATCAGACGTACATCGGTATATACGTTAACTCTGGCACTTCACCTCAGGTAATAGGGCTGGTAAATAACTCCACCCAAACGGTCCTGGTTAATTACGGGAGCGCACCGTTCAGCATAGGCGGAATACTTGAAGAACTAGTATTTCTGGGAGTTGGGGCAATCCTGATGATAGCAGGGGTCATTATTGCCATAGTGGGGCTGCTTAGGAAACGGAAGGCCGCGCCAGCCGGTGGGATGGGTTCAACGCTTTCGCCGTAAGGTACGGCGTCCGGTTAACGTTTCATGTAACCCATTTTAAAAAAATCAACAACACCAGGCTAACCATTGTGGGCCCAGAAGAGCGGTGGATATCGCTTCTGCATGCTTATCTGCTACCCTTTCAGCTTCAATAGGTCGGGTTGGCATCCGAACTCGATAATCATTATGGCCGATTGAAACCTCCGCCCTTCAGGAATTGCCCATGCCGCTGTTCCCGAGGGCATTCATCGGGGAACCGTAGGGAGAGCTGGCATGCAATAAGGCAGAAGGTGAAGTGAACTAGGCGGATTATGTTTCCTCCACCTAATGAAGCTCGAACCTGTCAATGTTCATAACCTTGGACCAGGCAGCAACAAAGTCCTGGACAAATTTTTCCCTTCCATCTTCACTGGTATAAACCTCAGCAACCGCACGAAGCTCGGAATGGTGCCCGAATATCAGGTCCACCCTGCTCGCCGTCCAAAGGAGGGCGCCGGTCTTACGATCCCGTCCTTCAAATAGGCTGCCCCATTTGCCGATTCCCCTCCAGACGGTACTCATATCAAGGAGGTTAACGAAGAAATCGTTTGATAAGGTGCCGGGCCGCCTGGTGAACACCCCCAGTGGGGACCGCCTGAAATTTGCGTTAAGGACCCTCATGCCTCCGACCAGGACGGTCATTTCAGGGACCGTCAGGGTCAGGAGCTGTGCCCTATCTATGAGCAATTCCTCTGGACGTAGGTTGCCCGCATCCCGAATATAATTGCGGAATCCATCGGCAGCCGGCTCAAGCCAGGCAAACGCGGCGACATCGGTTTGTTCCGCTGAGGCGTCCATCCGCCCCGGAGCAAATGGCACCTTAACGCTAAAACCAGCGTCCTTAGCGGCCTTTTCTATGCCGGCGCAGCCTGCAAGGACTATTAGGTCTGCAAGGGAAACTTTCCTGCCGCCTTTCCCCTTGGCATTGAAATGATCCCTGATATTTTCAAGGATGCGAAGTACCTTTGCCAGATTGTCAGGCTCATTGACCTCCCAGTCCTTCTGTGGCGCGAGGCGTATGCGTGCCCCATTGGCACCTCCTCTTTTGTCGCTTCCCCTGAAGGTGGAGGCGGAGGACCAGGCGGTGCATACCAGCTCTGGGACCGAGAGGCCGGAGGAGAGCACGCTCGATTTGAGGCCTTCAACATCACTATCGTCGATCAGTTCATGATCAGCCGGCGGGATGGGGTCCTGCCATATGAATTCCGCTGAAGGCACTTCCGGGCCGAGATAACGGGAACGAGGGCCCATATCCCTGTGAGTTAACTTGAACCAGGCGCGGGCAAAGGCGCTCTCCAGTTCCTCCGGGTGCTCATAAAAGCGTCTGGCTATCTTTTCATATACAGGGTCAAAGCGTAAGGCCAGGTCCGTAGTCAGCATTGTCGGCGCATGGCTGACCCCCGGCCTATGCGCATCAGGCACCATGTCCTCTTCAGCCGGGTCCTTGGCGACCCACTGATAGGCGCCGGCGGGGCTTTTGGTCAACTCCCATTCGTATTTGAACAGGTTGTGAAGGAAGCTGTTGCTCCATTTGGTTGGGGTTTTAGTCCAGGTTACCTCAGGCCCCCCACCTATCGTATCCGGTCCCTTTCCTGATTTGTATGTGCTGATCCATCCGAGACCCTGTGTATCAATGGGCGCCGCTTCGGGCTCCGGCCCTACGTGGGATACTGGGCCCGCTCCATGCGTCTTTCCAAAACTGTGCCCGCCGGCTATTAGCGCAACGGTCTCCCCGTCGTTCATGGACATCCTGGCAAATGACACGCGTATGTCTCTGGCAGCGGCTACCGGTTCCGGAACGCCACCTGGGCCTTCCGGATTCACGTAAATAAGGCCCATATGCATGGCAGCAAGGGGCTCCATAAGCTTGCCCGATTTGTCTGCCCTCTCGGCTCCCATCCACTTCCTCTCAGGCCCCCAGAAGGTCGATTCATCGGGCTCGTAAACATCGGCCCTTCCGCCACCGAAGCCAATGGTCTTTACGCCCATTTCCTCAAACGCGACGGTCCCGGCAAGGATGATCAGGTCACCCCGGGCTATCCTCTGACCGTATTTCTGTTTGATGGGCCAGAGGAGCCTGCGTGCCTTATCGAGGTTTATGTTATCAGGCCAGCTGTTATGGGTGGAAAGCGCTGCTGCGCCGACCCTGCATCCCCCCTGCCGTCCGATACCCTGTAAGTGCCAGCTGAATGCCAGGCCATCCTGATGAACAGCGGATCGTAATTGCCGAAGTCAGCCGGCCACCATTCCTGGGATGTTTTCATAAGCGCTGCAAGGTCCTTCTCAAGCCCCTGGTAATCCAGTTTGCTGAACTCCTTCCTGTAATTGAACTCCCTTCCCATGGGGTTCGAATCTGGCGAATTCTGCCTGAGCACCAGCAGGCTCAGGCGCTCGGGCCACCATCCCTCTAGGGTGTTTCCCTTCGAGGTTTTGGTAAATTTGCTGTCGTCGTCGCTCATTGCGACGTTTCCTTCTCCCTTAAGAACTTCTTCCCTTCCTGCACTTCCTTCTCTGGAAGCTGCTTATAGGTCAGCCACCATGCATATCCCTTGAACTGTGACAGCCTCGTCTTTGAATCTTCTACAGTACGTGGAGAAGGAACTATGGCGTTCGCCCCAATGAGCTCACTGTTGGGCCAGTTGGCGGGCAGGGCAACCTTGTACTGGTCATTCATCTGGAGCGCCTTTATGACCCTGAGCAGTTCGTCAACGTTACGACCAATTTCCAGCGGATAG
>JAJZYL010000083.1 GCA_021798095.1 archaeon
TCTTTGGAACCAGCTCAAGTTCACCATTACAGGATGTGCACCTTGAGTGGCTTAACGAGGGAATGACTCTTAGGCCCCCGAAGATCATCTTTAATCTTGACACCTCCCCTATCCCCTTTACTATAACCGCTGACTCCCCTTTCTTAATAGCTCTTGCATATAGTTCTTCGTCGCACGTGATCAAGGTCCTTTGCATTCCAAGCCTTAATAGTTCAGCATCATCAATACTGTTAAAATAAATGACATCAAAGCCGAACATCCTGAGCTTTCTTGCAGTACTACCTAACATCGAATCTACTATCAGCTGCTCAGGTCTTCCCTTCTCCTCTACATTCCTCACAGATGAACTTCCCGTCCATTTCAGAGAGGAAATCAGACCACTCCCCACAGTTATCACAATATCCACTTATGAAGTTCCTCCTACGCTGTCCCTTGGATGTAAGGATGCTTGTCTTCTCAGATATTATCTCCATTATTTCAGGGATGACTTCCACTATATCAGATAGGGAGATCATACCAACTAGGTCCTTTTTATACTCAACGCCCAGTCTCTTGATATTGTACTTCCTCATCATCTTAGCAGCTTCCATGACCGTGCTTTCTGCCTTGATCTTGAGCATAGGTCTAGACATAACATCTATGGCCTTCACATTGCTAGGAAGCAGATTCTCTCCTGTCACCTTTCGAATTATATCACCATCGGTGACTATACCCACCACGTCGCCGTGGTCCATTATCACTATGCTGCTAACCTTACCATTATTCATTTTCTTGGCTATTGATAAAATTGAATCACCAGGCGACCCTGTTATTACAGGACTGCTCATTATCTCCTTAACCTTAATGGTGGTCTTGAGAGATTTCTCGAATGCCATGGGTCGTTATAAATACTCACCCTTTTTATATTTATCTGCAGCATAATATATCCCACTTTTAGTTATAGACGTCCACAATAGGCGATCTCTGAGCGTATACAATCACCGACCCATTATCTGAAGAAATCGATGCTGGTTATAACGGTGTAACATACTTGTGGCCATAATCGTACCTTATCTATTTATTATCTATGAATAGGGTAAATTGCTGTGTCAAATAGCTAACCCTCAACCGTAATGTTGTGTCTTTACATGAACGGGTTGTACGATGATGTCTTTGCCGTTATCTCCTTCACATTCACGCCCTCCAGCTTCATGCCCAGACCCCCTATCTTACACCATACCGTGGTATAATCTGGTAACTTCACTCCTATAATACATATATTGACGGTGTGCGTACGGACCCCTCCTCCTGCCTGAACGGCGGATGGGAAATCACGTACACATACGCGAGCAGTCCATGAACTTCTCTTGGTACCTGAACCTCGCCACTCCTTCAGTTGTTTATCATCTGCCCCTCGTTAGCTTGTAGAGAAGGTCGGATTGGACAATATCTCCCCCTTCCTGATAAGGAATCCGTTATCTACCCCAGACCCTTTGTCCGTTTACTTATTTCCCCATTTGCGCGTTTCAACTATGTAAGAAGCCATGCTGATCAATCTGATATCCTTAACGCCAAATCATTATTATTAGATGGTTGGTATTCGACAAGCCAAGTTGGATTAAAAGTTTATATTTGCACCCGCGTAAAAAAGGCTATTGTGGAACAAGCTTATAGACAAATTCAAACGACGAAAGGCCGGATTTGAAATAGCAAGGTTAATGCTTGAAAGTGGGATGAAGGTTGGAAGTGACGGCCACTATTATATAGGAAATATTAAGATAACTGATAGCGCGATCAGCGACGCACTTCAAATAAATAGACAAATCGTGAGGGACACCGCTGAATTCATTCTACAGGATGTTGAAATAGGCCAAGTTTTTACAAGGCTCAGACCTTCAGGTTCGAACTTAGTAGAAGTGGCTTCTATATTGGGCCTACACGCATTAGTCATAGAAGCCAATCCAAATGATGTGGGTGTAGTTTCGGCCGTCATGAAGGTGTTTGGTGACCTAGGGATAATGGTACATCAGGCAATAGTTGACGATGTTGAACTATACCCTGAGCCAAGGATTACCATCATATATAAAGGTGGGCATGATGAGGAACTGATCAAGAAGCTGTCAGCCACCGGAATAGTAAAGTCCATAAATATTAAGAGTGGCAATGATTAAGGGTTTAAGCAAGATCCTTTCCCCTAATTTACATCATCTTACAAACCATTCCAAACCTGATATCAACTATTCGTACACATTAAATCAGTGTATATCTAACATAAAATGTCTTGTTAGTGTTAGAGGCCAAGTTTGACCTGTAACTTTCCAATAACCTTAGCTTTATTTATCCTAGAGGTGACGTACTTGTCATTTAACTTAATATCTAATATTATAAACGAAAGGGTAGCAACATGTTTCAGTGGGAAGTAAAAATTCCCTTGAAATCTGCGTATCGTGTATACTGTAGTGTAAAGAGGTGATATGTTATGTTATCCCAGTCATAGTGAGATGAGCGCGCCCCCGGCGCTGGGGCTTGGTCTGAGTTATATTATCAACGGCAGAATTTTTTTTACCCATTTTGGAAGCAGTTGCGCGTAGTACCAGAGATATAACGATTATCTATTAGGCAGTCCCCCCATCATCATATTTACTGTACATTGCCAAAAGACGCGAGCTTTGAACTTCCCAGGGCTCCCTCCTTTAAATCATTGCTGCTAGCTAGAGCAACATTATGAGCAAGCCGTTTTAAATTTGCTACTGTCGATTGTCTAACTCCTCACTAAACCTGATCAAATTCGCTCAACTTGGACAGTAGCCATTAAGGAATAGCGCCCCACCAACGGCGCCATGATTAACCTTTATAAATTAAATACACCCACCTAAAATATGAGGTAATAATCTGATGGATAAGGAGGATCAAATAATAGAAGAGCTCGAGAAAATAAGGGCTCTGCTTGAACCCAAACCCCTTCCACCAGCACCGCCTGCTCCCAAAGGCTTCATTAAGGGGTTTGAAAGTTTTATTTCCACATATAAGGTTATGGGATTAGCTGTGGCTTTTATAATAGGTTTGTACCTTGGTGCTTTGGTGCAAGCCCTTGTTACCGACTTGATAATGCCAATTATTCAATTTGCTACACATGGAACTGTCTGGGAAAATATAGATTTTGGGCCGTTCAGAGTAGGGGATTTCGCTGGATCACTACTTACCTTCTTCATAATCTTGATTGTGGTATTTATAATGATAAAGATGACCAGTAAGATGGGGATTAAATAAAGGTAATAAACTATCAATTGATTAATTATGAACTTGATAGCCCCAAACATTTAAAACTACAAAAATAGGCACCAGTGATGATATATAATGAGCTATGTTACTAAACTTGTCTGTTCTAGATGTGGGGAGGAATATGATCCCAAGATAAACCAGGTCATGTGTAAGCATGACGACTTGGGCAGGCTTGATATCCTCTATGACTATGAGTTAATAAAGGAAAAGGTCAACAAAAGGTCAATTATTAGTAGGCCTCGTGACACATGGCGCTGGGCCGAGCTCATGCCTGCGTATGAAAAATATGCTGTCAGATTAGGGGAAGGTGGGACCCCTCTTATCAGATCAAAAAGGCTGGGGGAAAAGCTAGGATTAAAGAATCTATACCTTAAAGACGAAACAAGAAATCCGACTGGCAGCTTTAAAGACCGCTCCATGGCAGTGAGTGTAGCTAAGGCCAGAGAAAAGGGAGTAAGCGTAACTACTACAGCTAGTAGTGGTAACGCCGCTGCAGCTCTCGCGGCATATTCCGCAAATGCAGGAATTAACACCGTTGCATTTGTGCTTTCCACTGCCAGCGACGGTAAAGTTGCACAACTCAAGCTCTATGGCGCTTCGGTGATCAAGGTCAATGGGATAGAAAGTGGGGAAGATCCGTCCGTGAAGATGATGAGGGCATCGGTTAGGAGGTTCGGGTGGTATCCATCGCCCAGCTTTGGGCCGTTTAACCCTTATCAGGTCGAGGGGCCTAAGGCTATAAGTTTTGAACTAGCTGAACAATTCGAATGGAAACCGTTCGATTGGACGTTGGTCCCAACCGGAAGTAGTTGCTTACTTGCAGGTATCTGGAAGGGGGTTAGAGATCTTACGGAGATCGGCCTAGTTGACTATTATCCCAAGCTAGTTCCCGTACAGCCGCTGGGCAACAGTCCACTTATACGGGCGATCAAGAGTGGACAGGAATTTAGGCAGATTGAAGCTGAAAGTCATCCCAGCACAATAGCCGCAGGTCTTTCTGACCCTTATCCATGGGACGGAGATGCGGCGCTGGAAGGAGTAAGGAAAACTGGCGGCACTGGTGAGACCGCCAATGATAGGGAAATAATCGAAGCTATCAGGGATTTAGCCAAATACGAAGGCATCTTTGCAGAGCCAAGCGGAGCCGCCGCCCTTGCCGGTTTAAAGAGGCTACTCGATGCCGGCGTAATAGACAGGAGCGACAGAGTGGTTGCTCTAGTTACTGGCGCTGGATTGAAGGACATCGAGTTTGCAAAAACTTTGATATCTCAACCTCCTATCATCGAGCCCAATGAAAGAGATTTAGGTGCTGCTCTAAAGGCTGAAGGCTTAAACATATAATTTTTTAATTTTTCCAAAATATTTATATAAATTAAATTAGAAACCAATAGGGAGATAGATAGGCTTGCATAAATTAGACGATAAAGATTTTAAATTACTAGGTGAATTAGCGAAGGATTCATCGAAGAGCATACCAAAGGTCAGTAAGGAGCTTGGTATAGATGCCAGTGTGGCGTACAGCAGAGTTAAGAGACTAATAAGGCTAGGCTACATAAAAGGCTATACAATAAAGGTTAATGAAGACCTGCTAGGATGGAAGATACTTGCCTGGGTGGGTGTAAATGCGGAATCAAAGAAGAGGGATAATGTGTATACAGCACTACTGTCAATACCGGAAGTAAGCAGCGCAGCTGAAGTGACTGGCAGATATGACTTCATAATAATGGTCAAAGCGCAGAACATCGACAACTTGCACCAGACCATAACAAATAAAGTAGGTGTAGTGGAAGGGGTAACCTATACGGAGACCTTTATTTCGCTAAGATCTTCAACGAAGAGCTTTGAACTTTTAAAGTAAGATATTAGTTGTTATTAAAAACTATCATAGGAAATTAGCTGGAATTATTTAGTAACACGATCCATATATATTTATATTTAGGATTGTATAAATTAACGTTAAATGGTTAGCGATGGTCGTCTCTCGATACTAAACTCGATTTTAATAAAATATCAATTACTAAAATCTAGGTATGATTTATTGATGGCTTTGCTGACGACCGCAGTTGCCCTGTGGCCACTGATTTATTGATGTGCATCAATATAATATTTAATCGAGCTTTTCGATATGGTTGACCAGTTTACCATCAATATA
>JAJZYL010000084.1 GCA_021798095.1 archaeon
GTCATGCCGCCGTCAGCCTTTCTTCTGATGATCCAGCGTATCTTGTCATCTGTAAGCTTCATTGTATGTTTGTGGTTGCCGCGCGTTAATGATTTAAAGAAAAGAGAAAGGAAATAAAATTGAGAAATGTTTATATAATCGATATCGGATATCCGATATCGGTGATAAATAAATGTTTGATAGACATCACGCAAGACCGATAAGAGGAGGACTTAGGTTTGCTATATTATCGTCCTTAAGAGAGCATCCTATGAACGGGGCAGAGTTAATGGATAGGGTTGACAAGATGACCTTAGGTTGGTGGAGACCTTCACCAGGTTCTATTTACCCTCTTCTGGAGTCACTGGAAAAAGAGGGCCTTACTAAAAGGGAACCCGATGGTAGGTATCAAATAACTGATGATGGAAGAGCGGAAATTGAATCCATCTGGCCTTGGGGAGGTAGCAGACAGCCAAAGACCGCTGATGAAATGGTTGACCTGATAAATATGTACTCATCATATTTTGAAGACCTTGCGTCCTCGGGGGACGATCGCATAAAGGCCCAGAAAGAGAGGATTAAAAGTTTAGCAGAGCGATTGAATTCTATAGCAGATAGTATCAAATAAATACGCATTTCTTTTTTTAATTTACATTTTTCAGTCCGTAACCTTTTTTAGCAATTCGTTTAAATAATTTTGCGAAATAAATAGAAATGCTGTCATTTAGTTGAACACCACCATATCGATTTATAATAGGAAATTTTTTACTGCTAAGGCTGGAAATTAGCTCATTTTATGCAATAAAGAGTACCTTATTGCTTCCTCAATAATCATGCTTCTGCTTGTTGTAGCTTTTCCACGTTCTCTAAGTTCTGTAAGCTGTCTTTTCCCCTGCAGCCTGTCAATGTCTTCTAATAGATCTCCGTCAATCATTATGGTTATCCTTACCTTCTTTGCCATGGTATGATGGTAATACTATCATACATATAAGTCTTCCAATTTGACATAAACACCATGGTGTCTTAGCCAGATAATTGTCAGCATCCGCACTTTTGGATTTTTGGGCACGGCGCGGATGGTTTTTGCCAGCAATTAACATTACTAACTTTTGGCAATCGTTATGGTAAGTGTCAAGCTGGCAGTTTATGCCCGAGTCCATATAATAGCTTAAAATTTGTTAATTATATTTTAACAGGTTTAGTTTCTGATTGTTAGGGAAGCATCTATATCACAGAGATATGGCGAAGAACTGGAATAATAGAATAAAGAGTTACTCGTACTTCCTTTAATGGAAGGGTAAGGCCAAAATGCTATTAGCCAGCCAGCTGGACAGGGTGGAAGAGAAATTTGACGATGATTGTGGTATCCTACATAATATAGCACCTAAAAATAAAGACTATGAAACGGTTTTACCAAAAATCGATTTACAGGGTGGCGGCTAGCTCCCTAGGATCTTAAGGGAACAACCGCCATGGCGTTGAGGTTATATTGGATGAAGGAGTTATTGATGAGGATTTACGGTTAGCTACTCTAGCCCGTAGACGGGAGGGCCTGGACCATTATCCGGCCGAACAAATGCGTTCCCTAGTGATTATAGATCTAATATAATTGCTATATCTAATTCGATATCGAGCTAGATATGGGGGTTAAAGACGACAGATCACCATCTTCTATAAGTTCATCTGCTAGGAAGAGGGCTAAAAAAGGGAAACTTTATATCAAAAGTTGTTACAACAGCATCTTATGAAGGCTATGAGGCTTTATCACACAGCAATGATAGAAACTAAACCACTTGTAATGGATGATATAGAAGTCCCATCGCCGAGATATGATGAAGTATTGCTCAAAGTTATATCCTGTGGCGTATGTCACTCAAACCTCCATGTGATCGAGGGAGATTGGCTGAGTTATGGAGTTCCTGCCAAGCTTCCGATAATTCCTGGTCATGAGATAATCGGAACCGTTGTTGAAGTAGGTTCCGGAGTTAAATCCTTTAGAAAGGGAGACCTAGCTGGGGTACAACCTCAATGGAAAGCATGCGGCAAATGTGATTATTGTATCTCAGGCAGAGAAAATCTTTGTTCTGATGTCGAAATCTTGGGGGAGACTATGGACGGCGGTTATTGCGAGTATATTTTGGCTAAAGAGAACTACACCTATGTTGTCCCAACGAACATTGACCCAGAACTATCCGCGCCTCTCTTTTGCCCCGGTATAACGGCCTATAGGGCATCAAAACAAGCAAACTTGGCGCCTGGGAAGGATGCCTATATCCTTGGAATAGGTGGGGTGTGGCATATGGCTATTCAAACAAGCAAACTTTTTGGCGCCAACATTTATGCCATAAGCACTAGCCTACGACATACTGAATTAGCGGCATCAGTGGGCGCTGATGAAACTATAGTAACGTCAAAGCTTTACGACAATCTTGAAAAACATTATAAAAAGGCCGATTCTGTAATTGTGTTCGCGCCATCGCAATATGCAGTTGATGCGGCTATGAAACTTGTAAAGAAAGGGGGAACGGTGGTGATAGGTGTTCATGCAAATATCAATGAGTTTCAGTTCTTTGATGAGGTAACTGTTAAGGGAACCGTAACAGGCACCAGATCTGATATGAGGGAAGTCCTGAGATTAGCTTCACAAGGAAAGATTTCCGTCAGGGCAAAAAAGTTTAAACTAAGTAAAGCAAATGAGGTCCTTGAATTACTAAAAAATGGTAGGATAAACGGCCGAGCTGTGCTTGTGCCTTAAGTCACGTCAATACTCGGCCAGTTCTTACCATCTTCCTGTAGCTTGCTGCTTAAGCTCTTCGACCATCGTGTGCACCTTCTCAGCAAGGCTGTCGACAGACCAAATCATATCATGTAATTTCTTTTTCAATTTTTCAGATTTCTTTTCTATTCCATCGATTCTTGCTTTGATCCCTTCGTTTGTTTTTATATCGTCCCAATAGTTTGCTTCGCTGCCATTCATGGCTACCATAGATTTAGCCAGTTTATTGATATCCTCGATTAACTTTTCCATTTCAATGGTTGTATCAGACATACTATGTGACATTTCATCCATCCGCATAGTAAGGGCGTCCAACTTCTCCATAATTTCTTCCATCTTATTGGTCATTATAACCCTGTTATGGACGCACTTATCATATATATACGTTACTTTATCAAGTTATTTTACACTAAAAAGGTATGTTTAATATTCCGCTTACTATCTGTCGACAGGCTTGCAATTGTTAGCTTCCATATAGGAAGCTAACAGCCCATGCATCATCATGTTATCTTATAATAATATAACTAATATAATATAACATTTTTAATGCTTATTATTGTTTGTACGGCCTAAGATGGCCCAGACTCTGAGCCCCCTAGGTCCGGATAGGACTTTAGAAGCATGCCCTCTATCATGACAGGTGGCCGTGAATTCGCCAGGGCTATAGCTTCTGTTAATCTAGTAGTCCTTTCTGCAAATATTTTTATCAGTACATCTCCGGCCTTTACTTTATATCCCTGTTTCTGATATATTACTAGGCCAGCCCCCTTATCATATGGAGCACCAGCCGCCCTCGCTATATCCGCAATGGAAGTATTGTCTACTAATGTGATATAACCATCTGCATCAGCCGTTAGCTTGTATGTGTGGTCGCCCACCGGAATATCATCAGGTTTGATTTTCGGATTGCCCCCCTGAGCTTCTATTATATCCCTAAATTTTTGTAATGCCTTACCTGATGTCAATAACTGCATCGCTGCGGTGCTTCCCTGGCCTCTTCCAGCCACGCCGGTAGCTTCTAGAAGTATGCCAGCCAGTGCTGTCGATTTTGAAACCAAACTCATACTTGCATTAGCGGGCTCAATAAGTGACTGCAGCCCTTCCCTAGCCTCAAGCGCTGGCCCTATAGCCCTACCTACCGGTTGGCCGCCATAAGTAATGCCCACCCTCACATTTATTCCCAAACTCCTTCCTAACTCTATAAATTCGTTCCCCAACTTTTCTCCTTCTATTAGATCGTTAACCTTTGTGCCTCTCCCAACTGGTATATCAAGCACCATGGTTTTAGCGCCAGCTGCCAATTTCTTCGACATAATGCTTGCCAGCATCTGCCCCTTTGGATCTATCTTTAATGGGTTTTCAATCCTGATAAGGAGGTCGTCAGCGGGTGCCAAGTTAAGAGCCCCGCCCCAGACAATACAACCATGAGTTTTGGTTACTATGTTCTTGATTTCATTAAGAGAAAATTTTACATTGGCAAATACCGCCATAGTGTCCGCGGTCCCTGAGGGGCTTGTTATAGCCTTACTGCTGGATTTAGGGATGAGCAGTTCCGTAGAAGCGATGATTGGCACTATCAATAGGGAAACCTTATTTCCAGGAACTCCTCCTATCGAGTGTTTATCAACAATATGACCTTCCAAGCTAAGTTTATCACCCGTGTCTACCATTGAAGTAGTAAGGGCTTTTACTTCATCCAAATCCATCCCTTTGTAATACGAGGCTAGTAAGAAACTGGCAATTTCAAGATCACTCAAGTCAGATGATACGACATCTATTATTATGCTCCTTATTTCAGATTCCGTCAGTTTTTCTCCGGTCATTTTTTTCCTTATATAAACTACCGACTTTGGTAAGGGCTCATAATTCATTTCCACAATATCACCTTGCCTAACCCCCAATGTATCGCTGACGCCTCTGTAGAATGCTATCTTCCCTTCAGGCACTAGAGTTCTGCTAGTTTCTACGATGGCCACCACAGTCTTATTATTGTAAGTAATCTTTACCCGATCATTCAGAAGTACGCCTATAGAATCTGCGTCAATTTCATTAATTATAACCGACCTCTTTCCGGACAGAATATCAAATATTATGACTGATAGATTCATAAGGGTAACATATATGATAAGCCCTATTAAATGCTTATGTAATTTACTCCAAAGCTGCAAAGAAAGTGCCCTTAAATTTATAATTATCAGTAAATGTGAGTGTACTTGATAATTCGAGTCGGCATGTTAAGTTATGCGTATAAATCCCATTTATTGGATATGAGAGAATGATGTACCAACTGAGTATATCCGGAAGGTAGCAAGATAGCACAAACTGTGTTTCCAAACGCGTTAACTTCTACTTCGGCCACGTACAACGCATACTAATAGGAAGGGCTTGAACTCTGCACTCATCGAGCTGGATATATCCAACGGGTACGCCAATTAAAGGGTTAAAGCATAGATTGGAGGAAGTGAAGTCATGAAAGAGAGTTTTCCATCTAGGCGCATTCATATATACTGTTAACTGGATGCTGTGTCGAATATCTGACCATTTTGTAAAAATAATTTGTCATAGCAATACATCTGGTAAATAATCATTACTTATATCATGCCTGAAATCCGCAGATGGGGAAAGAAGTATGT
>JAJZYL010000085.1 GCA_021798095.1 archaeon
AGATCGCAGCCGGTTGAGCTGATCGGTCACAAATAGCATCGCTGGTAAGGAAGGATTACCCTCGTTGAACAGATCGCCTGAATGTATGACAAAATCGACTTTATTCTCGATTGCAGCGTCTATAACTTGCCTGAATGCGTCTTTTATGTCTTCGTTTCTCTGCTGGTCCTTGTATACGTTTCCTATATGTGAATCACCTAAATGTATGAATTTCATAGCTTCAACCCAGCAATAAGCTATAAATATCCATCAGTTATATATATTTTTCATGGTCTACAACCTCTTCGCTTCAGAGTCATTTGTGGGATTCTCGACGATTGTGATTCTTCTGCTTACTGCTCCTTTGGCATTTCTGATGCTTAAGAAGTATGCACACAAAAAGAATCTTAGCTATGTGCTGTGGGGCACAGGCCTCGTGCTTTTTGCAATAGGCGTGCTTCTAGAAGTGCTGTTCGCGTTTAATGTCTACAACCAGATTCTGATAAAGCTATATCTTGAGGTTGTTGCGCTTCTCGTTGGTTTCCTTGCGTTCGGATCCATCTACATGCTGAAATCTAAGAAAATTAACCTTGCATATGGGGTATTCTTTACGGCCGCAGCAATTTTCGTTGCCTACACACTAGCGGTCTCAAAAATCAGCAATTTGATCACAAATCATGTAGTTTTTGGTGTCCTTCCGCTTTTGGTAGTCACTTCATCATCAATTTTAACGTTTCCAGCAGCCGTGATAATAGCTGTGGTTGCAGCTTTAAGCTATAAGAAAAGCGGCAGCCTGAAGATGATTTCGATAATTGCCGGAGTGATAATAGTCAGCATAGCCGGTACATTGTACATATTGCAGTTTCCGCCATTACTGTATTATTCGGAGTTTATAGGCATTTTACTCCTGTGGTTTGGTTTTATCTAAAAGCTTTAATAATAAAGAATGCGTAAAGTAAAATGCACACGAAATTTATCGTCGTACTTGGCTCCTTAATGAGCGGATTAGGTAAGGGGGCTGTCACATCCTCGCTTTTGAAGATTCTTAGCATGTACCATTATAAGGTTTTGCCGATGAAGTTCGATGGCTACCTAAATTATGACTGCGGTACAATGAATCCATACCGACACGGTGAGGTTTTTGTTCTTGACGACGGTGGAGAAGTCGACATGGACTTTGGTATGTATGAAAGGTTCCTTGACCTCAACCTGACTAAAGCTTCATCGATAACTGGCGGGAAACTGTTGGACTTTATTCTCAAGAAAGAGCGTGAGGGTGGCTATCTGGGTGAGGATGTTCAGATAATACCTCATCTTACAGATGAGATAAAAAGCAGAGTGTTGTCATTTGCCTCCTCTAATAATCTTGATTTTGTTTTGATAGAAGTTGGAGGAACTGTCGGAGACATGGAAAATGCGTATTTCATAGAGGCGATGCGTCAGCTTGCGATTAAGGAGGATGTGATGTTTATCGATGTGACCTACATTCCACAGTTGAATGTCGTTGGTGAGCAGAAGACCAAACCAGCACAATCTGCGTTTCACCTGCTAATGTCTGCAGGCGTGATGCCTGATTTTATAGTCTGCAGGGCAGAGAAAGAGATTGAAAGCAAAACCCGCAAAAAACTCGCCCTTTTCACAAGCCTTGATGAGAATCACATAATCGATTCATCCGATCTCAAGACTATTTATTCGCTTCCTCTGCATTTTCTAGACCAGGGTTTCGATAAACTAATATTCGAGAAGTTCAAGATGAAACCGAAGAGGATAGATCAAAAAGAGTTAGCTCCCTGGCGCCAGCTTGTTGAAAAAATAGTGTCTGGCGGTGGTAAAAAAGTAAGTATAGGGATCGTTGGAAAGTATGTACACTTAATAGATTCATACGCAAGCGTCAAAGAAGCGATAATACACGCTGCTGCGACGCTAGGGTTAGACCCCGACATAAAATGGATTGAATCTGAGGATTTGGAAAAAGGCGACAAAAGTGATGTATTGAATGGCGTAGACGGTATAATTGTGCCCGGCGGCTTTGGTAACAGAGGGATAGAAGGCATGATAAATGCGATAGAATATGCCAGGAAGAACTCAATTCCATATCTGGGCTTGTGCCTTGGCATGCAGCTTATGGCAGTCGAGTTCGCGCGCAATGCATGTGGACTTAAGGGTGCAAATTCATCCGAGTTTGATCCATCTTCGAAGTATAAAATAGTGGATTTGATGCCTTCTCAGCTTTCGGTGAAGTATAAAGGCGCATCAATGAGGCTAGGGTCCCTCGACACAAAGATAAACAAAAAGGGATCGATAATGTACAGCTCCTACAAAAAATCAGTAATAAAAGAGCGACATAGACACAGGTACGAGCTTAACAACAAGTACAGGGATATTTTAGAGAGAAACGGACTTTTGATTACGGCAACTACGACTGATAAAAAGCTGGTTGAAGCGCTGGAATGGAGTGGCTCCTTCGGTATTGGAGTGCAGAGTCATCCAGAGCTAAAATCTCGGTTGAAGACCCCGGCTCCGTTATTTCTATCGTTTATGAAAGCAGCTTACAACAGGCAAAAATAATATATTTAAGCGAAAAACTTGTATAGAACTGATGGACTCGGACAGGATCAAAAAATTAGATGATATATTAGGCGGGTCGCTTCTTGCATCGGATAACGGAAGCTCAAGGATATACTCGATCAAAAATGACGGCGAGAAGGTTATAGCCTATGGCTATGTCAAGAGCTTCTCAAAGGAGTCCTTATTCCACAACACAACAATCGAGTATACAAAAGATGGTCTGATAGCTGGTTCTTGTGACTGCGAATCATTTCAGTACAGGGGATTTCCGTGTAAGCATGTTGCGGAATTATACAAGATAAGACTTGCCCAGGGCCGCCCGCTTATAAAATCCTATGATGGTTCGGTGTCAATAAATTCAATAGTCCTGGATGAAAAATCCATAAAACTTGAGATCAGCGGCACAGTCATGGATAAATTACTTGGAAAAACCTTCAATGTTAGCATAGATTACATCCCCTTCCATCTGATATATGGGCAATGCGGATGCGATTCTGCGAGTACATACTGCCCGCACATGCTAAAGATTAGGGATGTTTATCTGGCGAATAAGAAAAAGAAGTTCGACAAATAGTTATGTCAGTGTTAGCAAAGGACGCACTTTTGAGGAGCATAAAGTCGAAAGACATAGTTATAAAGCCATTTAATGTTTCGGATGTGGGGCCCGGTTCTATAGATTTACACCTAGGTAATGATTTTCGGGTTTTCAACAAAACGCACGATATATTTAAGGTTGTTGACAACGCAGACTATAAAAATATAACCAAACCGGTGCATGTCAGGAACGGGGACTATCTATTGATAATGCCAGGCGAGCTTGTCCACGGGATAACCATTGAAAGGATAAAAACATCAGATAACATCTCTGGCAGGATAGAAGGCAGGTCTAGATTCGCAAGGCTAGGGTTAATCGTTCATTTGAGCAGTGGCTTTATGCATCCAGGAAATGACAGCAGGATTGTCCTTGAGATGGTAAACATGTCACCCGTGCCACTGGCTGTTTATCCTGGGACCGCCATATGCCAGATGATATTTGAGAGAACTGAAGGAAGAGGTAAGTACGCAGGCAGATTTTTCCATCAAACTACCACTTAAAACTGTAGATAGTTATATTTTGCAGACTTAAACAAGCCTCTCAAGCATAAAGCTTATATGTATTATGATACATTATATTGAATGAGCAGCCCGAAAATATCTATTATTGGCGGTGGATCAACCGGTGCAGCCATAGCGCATGACCTTGCAAGCAGGGGATTCGATGTAACATTGATAGAGCGGGGCAACCTAATAGGCGGGACAAGCGGCAGATTTCATGGGCTTCTTCACAGCGGGGCTAGATACGCAGTAAAAGACCAAAAAGCGGCAGCCGAAAGCATAATAGACAATAAAATACTATCAGAAATCGCGCCGCATTGCATACAGGATACGGGTGGCGTCTTTGTAGAGCTGGAGGGCGATGATAAAAGCTACGCTGGCGATTTTGAGAAGGGATGCAAAGCAGCCGGTATACCAGCTG
Organism: archaeon; assembly: GCA_021798095.1. Classification (GTDB taxonomy): domain Archaea; phylum Thermoproteota; class Nitrososphaeria; order Conexivisphaerales; family UBA164; genus JAJZYL01. The sequence goes on from JAJZYL010000085.1 coordinate 4,064, forward strand.
AGCAGGTCGACGTAAAAGCATTGCTTGAGGCCGAACCATTTCTGTCCAAATCCATAATAACAGCGTTTAAGGTGCCAGATAAGGTCATAAACTCTTTCAAGCTTATAACTAGCCTGATGTTGACAGCAAAAAGCGAGGGCGCTAAGATCAAGCTTAACACCGAAGTTGTCGGTTTTGATGTACAGGATAAAACTATCAAGGACATAAAAGTAAAGGATACTTTGACTGGAAAAACAGGAGTTGTCGACACGGATTTTGTGATAAATGCGAGCGGGCCATGGATAAGCAGGATATTGGACATGCTGGGGATAAACAGCGTAAAAACCATATCTTCAGCTGGCACGATGGTAGTGCTCGACAGAAAATTCTCAAATCTCGTTGTCAATAGGCTCAGGCCGCCATCGGATGGTGACATAATAGTACCATTTTTTGGCAAATCAATAATCGGTACTACTTCATTTATAGCGGAGGATCCGGATAAAGTCGAGATAGACGAAGATGATCCAAAGTTTTTGGTCTCGGAAGGGAGTAAACTCATCCCTGCCGTGAAAAACCAGCCGATTGAGAGATATTATGCGGGTGTAAGGCCATTGATAGCAACTGGGGGCGAAGCGGACAGCAGGGAAGTAACTAGAGATTTCAAGATATTTGATCATGAGAAGATTGATGGATTACATGGGATAGCAACAATAGGCGGCGGCAAGCTAAGCACGTGTAGGCAGATAGGCAAAGAAGTAAGCGATGTTGTGGCCAAAAAATTCGGTGTTAGCACACCATCAAAGACAGACCGGATCAAGCTGCTCTGGCCGGAACTTGACAAAGTAGATCTATCCGAGGTATCAAAGCAGACTTCAATACCGATAAACCTGCTAAAGGCAATTGTATCAGAATCCATTGAAAAAACCTACAGTGATATCTATTCGCCGGCTAAGGATTTGGTAAATGCTGCGCTTCTATTGTCTTGATGCAAGCCAATCTTGAGTATTCTTAGATACTAATTCGCAGCCAGTACATCGAACTGTAAAAAATACTTAAATCCTAAAGAAACGCTTAGATATGGTGGTATGGACAAAAAGAAAGTAGAAATGCTTGTCGCGGAGCTTTTAAAAGAGCTAGGTGTAGACAAAAAGTCTGAGGCGTTTCTGAATACCCCAAAAAGAGTAGCGAGCGCCTATGAGGAGATATTTGCAGGCATGGATGAAGGTAAGCTGCCCAAAATAACTCTTTTTGACAACTCCGGATATGA
>JAJZYL010000086.1 GCA_021798095.1 archaeon
AGAGCACATGACTACTTACCGCAAGCTGCAACAGATAGGTGGCAGGTCGCTCTTAATGACCCTGCCTAGGTCGTGGGTTGAAAGAATGGGGCTCCAAAAGGGGTCTTCAGTGGTGGTGGAGGAATCAGCCTCAGGAAACCTGATAATAACCCCATTTTCCCAAGGGGGCAGTCAGCCAAGAAATGTAGTCAAGCTTGATTTAGATGGAAAGAAGGAGGGGGTGATAGTGAGGCTTATATCCGCTGCGTATTTAAACGGTAGTGATGAACTATACATCAAGCTCAAGCACGGTCCCGTAAGGAACCGCGTACTCCAGTTCATTGCCACGCACATGCCTGGCTTCGAGTCTTTCAGCGAGGACGAATCAACTTTAAATTACCGCTTTACAATGAACCTTAAATCGCTGAGCCCAAAGGAGATCATGCTGAGGATGGACAGGCTTTCAAGTTTCATGTGCGACGATCTGGTGAGTGGAAATACCGGGATGATTGAAAGGGAGGATGGAGAAATCGATCGCCTGTATTTTGCGCTCATAAGGCTCCTAAGAAATGCCGTTTCAAATTCGGATATAGCTTTGTATTACCAGCTTTCTCCAACTGATTGTCTTGATTACAGGCTGGTGGCTCATATACTGGAGAGGTTTGGCGATGATCTGGTTAACATATCGAAGTACGCCCCTGTCAGCAAGCAGCTGTTTGAGTTCCTAGACGGCCTTAAGGAGTTCAAGACCAGTTCATTGGGCGCCTTCCTCGGTTACCGAGCCGAGCCAATTGAGCTTATCAGGGTATTCGACCTCCTGAGCGCCAAACTGAAGGAGATGCCGGACATCGAGGTGCTTAGGCCTTACCTTAGACACCTGCTTGAGCTCGCCGCTGATATATCCGACCTATCGAGAACGCTATATGCCTCCTGAAAAATTCAAGGCCAGCGATCGGTTTATTATTACGGCCACACGGACTTTACAGAATGGAGCGCATTGGCGAACATGAATATGTTTTGGTGATGAGTGAAAGAGGTAAGAGCTGGCTCATCAAGGCGGAGAAGGATAAGAAATTCCAGACCCATATTTCAACGATCGATATGAACGACATACTGGGGGCTGCTTATGGCAGTCACATCTATTCCGGGGGCCACTACGTGTTGTTAAGGCCCACCCTTGAAGACCTTATCATGAGATACAGGAGGGGGACACAGATCGTTTATTCGAAGGACGCGGGCTATATATTGATACGGCTCGACCTGAGGGATGGGAAGAAGGTCCTGGAGATGGGCACTGGGAGCGGAGCGATGTCCTCATACCTTGCATCGGCTGTATCATCCAGCGGGCGTGTGTTATCCTATGAAATAAGGGATGATTTTATGCCAATAGCGAAAAGAAACCTGGAAATGTCGGGCCTGCTCCGATACGTTGAGCTGAGGGACATCAAGGTTCAGCCAGTCCCCGACGATGAATCCTGTGACTCTGCGTTCGTTGACCTTGGGGACCCGTGGGAGCATGTCGGGGAGGTCTACAGGGCAGTCAGGCCGTCTGCTCCTGTAAGCTTCCTCATCCCAACAATCAACCAGGCGGAGAGGCTTTCGACAGCCCTAACTCTGGGTGGATTCGGGATGATGGATACGGTGGAGATAATGATAAGGAAGATGAACATAGCTGAAGGAAAATCGAGGCCATCAGTATTTATGTCCGGCCATACCGCTTATCTGATGTTCGCCAAGAAACTGGTCTGAAGAGGACATCCGGGCCATGGTGACGGTGTATAGAAGCAAGTTATAGATACATTTAAAAAGCTTAGGAAAGGAGACGTATCGAATTGACCAAAAAACGGAAGAGCCGTGGACGGAGCAAGGGGGGAAAGGGCAGAAGCGATTATGTTGAGTGTAGCAACTGCGGGTCAAGGGTGCCTCGGGATAAGGCTAAGAAGGTTACTCAAAGGGTATCCCTTGTGGAACCAACGCTCGCCAGGGAGCTCAGCCAGAAGGGGGCCTATATTCCTGTGTCATACGTAACCAAGTATTATTGCATTTCATGTGCAGTCCACTACGGAGTTGTTAAGGTCAGAGCTCGAGAGGATAGGAGAACCTCCTATAATTCATAGATAAACGACTATAAAATGCAAAATAGGGTGATGGTGGTCCTTAGGGGCTTAAGGGGCCCCTCCATCGTATCCTCCCCATTCGCGGTCGTAGTTGGGACGGTGGTTTCAAGTAACATAAACTTCCTGGTCCTTGCATTGGAATTGATAGGCGTTACCCTTTTCCAGATGAGCGCAAATCTGGTGAACGATTACCAGGACCTCAGGGTGGAGAACAGAAAGGGCCTTCACAATTTCGTATTGCCGATAAGGGAATATCAGCTTCTTTTAAGGACTGCATATGTGTCAATGGCCGTGGGCTCGCTCCTAGGGGCCTTGGTAATCTCGATCACGGGTGCATACCTTCTTGTGATTCCACTAGGGATAGGTTTGGTCATGGCTTACGGTTATTCCGGCATTCCATTTAACCTCAGCCGCTTCGGAGAGTTCGTTGTGCCGTTCTCCTTCTTTCTGATTTCGCTTGCCGTATTTTATTCCCAGGCGCTTACCATTACGCTGAACGGAATTCTGGCACCTGTGGCGGCCTCTCTCTTTGTATTTCTGACATATATAACGCACCAATTCTCTGATTATCAAGAGGACCTGAGGACGGGCAATCCAACGCTTTTGCTTAAGGTTGGGGTGCGCATTTCAAGCATTATAAGCTATGTAGCACTGGCTGTGATAATTATCCTCATGTATCTACTGGGCATATATTATACAATAGTTCCGATGCTTGCGCTCCCCTATTTCCTTTATATGGCACACAAAAATATGGACCCTATCTCCGTAAGGCGTGCCCAGGTTTACATACTTGCCCTGGAAGTTTTCTTCATAATCAATGCTATACTTATACATTAAAATGGCTATCGCCACGCCATAATCTATTAATGGTGTTCTGCCATCCTTTTATTTCACTTTAGAATTGTCCGCAGCGTTGATCAAGGCCTGTCGCCCATAAGTCGATATTGCCACTCAGGCCGTGGCTTTAAATATCGAATCTAGACCATCCTCTATGGTTTTCATAGAACTCGCGTATGAGAGCCTTACAAAGCCCTTGTACTTCTCTCCAAAGGCCCCTCCAGGCGTTGTGCTTACGTGCGCCCTTTCCAACAGGAATTCGCTGGGCTCCATCCCGTCCTTTATACGCCCCGAAAGATCGATGAAAAAGTAGAAGGCCCCCTTTGGCTCCATAAAAGGAATATCGTTAGCCCTTAGCCGTGAGATTATATACGCCCTTCTCCGGGCGAACTCCGCCACCATTTCCCGGACCTGCCCGCCGCATGACTTAAGGCCTTCAAGGGCGCCCACTTGAGTGAACGGAGCTGGGCAGGTTGCTATATGGCCCTGCATTTTGACCATTTGAGAAATCACAGGCTTGGGGGCCACTGCATAACCTAGCCTCCATCCAGTCATAGCATAGGACTTACTGAAACCATCTATCAGGATAAGGCCGTCATCGTAACTGAGGAAGGAGGTAACGCTGACGTGATGCCCTTCATAGATTATATCCTTGTAGATCTCGTCGGAAATGACCCAGATCTTAGCGTCCTTGGCTATGTCGGTTATCCCTTTGATAACGCTTTCGCTGAACACCGCTCCTGTTGGGTTATTGGGGCTGTTCAGCAAAATGGCCTTAGTTCGGTCGGTTAAGCTGGAAGCCACGGAATCCAATACGGGTTGGAAGTCCTCTCCGGTATCTATGGTCACCGGCCTTCCTCCGCTAAGTTGTACCATCTGCTTGTAAGAAGGCCACGCCGGCTCAATTATTATGACTTCATCACCAGGATCGAGTATTGCCTCAAAGGTGTAGAACAGCGCCTGCTTGGAACCAGGAGTTATGATAACTTCAGAGGGGGACGCCTGATTCCCCGATCTTCTGGCTATCTCAGCCCTCAGCTCCGGAAGCCCCTGAGTCGAAGAGTAGTGCGTCATTCCCTTCTTTATGGCTTCATAGGCAGCCCTGACTATGGGCTCTGGGGTGTTAAAGTCCGGTTCCCCAACATCCAGCTTCCATATTGATATCCCTTTATCCTGAAGCTCCTTTGCCTTTTCACCCGCCTTCAGCGTAGCTGACTCTTCGATCTTTGCGAACTTGGACGGAGGCTTGTAAATCATATGGCAAGGGTTTGTATGTCATGTTATAAAAAGTTAGAGGTCAGGGAACGGTGATGTGCACGGCCAGGTTGATACCCTTCCCGAGGAGGAAAGTCCCAGCGGCCGCCCCCAGCCCTATCAACACCATTTCGAGCGCCCTTCTTCGCGGGTTCAACCCACTGAACATGCCGGTAATATAACCCGCAAGCGCTAGCACCACGGCTGTGAAAGTAACTGAAAGAAGCTGGCTTAAAAGAATTGGTAGAGGTAATACATACGGTATTATCGGGATAACAGCGCCGATGAAGTAGAAGATGCCCGTATATATGGCCGACGATGAAGGGCTTTTCAGTTCCTCAGGCGAAACGCCCACCCGCTCCCTAGAAAGGATGGAAAATAATGTTCGCTTTATATCCTTGGATCTGGAGAGTGTTTTCCGGTCGACCTCAAGTCCCCTCTCCTTCATTATAGCTATTAGCTCTTCCTCCTTTTGCTTTGTCAGGGCCTCAGTCTCCAGTTTCAGCCTTGTCAACTGTCCTTCTTTTACTCCTCTTTCGGACTTGCTTGAAACGTACGCACCAGCAGCCATAGAAAGAGTTCCTGCTATTCCTACCACGAATCCGGCCAGCGCTACAAGCGCAGGCAGTGGGTAAATACCAGCGAAACCTGAAACGGCGGCCAGTACTTCCACAAGGCCATCGTTCATGCCGAAGAGGATGTCCCTTATATTTTCTATAACGTTGAACCTGGATACCTTCTGTTCCGCGAAGAAGGATTCATGTTCAAGTTCGTCTCCAATTATTCCCCTTAGCTGCTCCTTCTCATCGTCAGTAAGATCGGAGTCCACTAGGAAGCCAATATACTTACCCACGGCCGCCTGCTCAGCGGCCTCGAACACCTGCATTATGAATCCGACGCCCATTATCCTGCTGAGGAAGGCGAACAATTTGATGCGCCACCCCTTTACAGTATTTTTGGGTTTCTGACCCCGTTTTTCCATGATCTTCATCCAGTATCTCATGTGGCTCCCTTCAATGGCTGACAGGCTGGACAACTTCTCCTTGATGGCCACATCTGAATAGATGTTTGAAAGTTCCTTGTAAAGCATTAAATCATGTAG